>NZ_JBFULB010000395.1:0-3233 GCF_056400545.1 Stenotrophomonas sp. P5_A8
TCGCGATGCTGCACCGCCGGCGACGGTGCCTGCGGCGGCGCAACGGCGGCACGCACGGGCGCGGCCGCATCGGTGGAGCGCTCGATGATCTTGTCCAGCTCGCCACGGTCCAGCCACACCCCACGGCACTGCGGGCAGTAATCGATTTCAATGCCCTGCCGCTCGGACATCACCAGCGCCTGGGTCTTGCATACGGGGCATTGCATCGTTGTGCATCCTCATCCTGTTCCAGCCCCGACTGTACCTGCATGTGGATGACTGAAACGCAACACGCCAAGGCCATGACCATCGGCACCGGGACTTCCGGCGCGCGCCCCTGGCCCGACGCGGGGGCAGACTTTCCCCCTGTCTACAGGGATCGTCGCCGCCATGCCTTCATCCACTTCGCCCCGCGGGTGGGCTTCGCTGCTGGCCCTGTTGGGCGTGGCCATCGGCCTGAACCTGCGCGATCTCAGTGCCGCCGCCGGCCTGCCCATACCGCGCCTGCCGATGCCGTTCGGCGGCTGCCTGCTCGACAACCTGCTGGCGGTGCTGACGGCCGTGCTGCTGGCCGCGCTGCTGAAGCCGCGTGACCTGCCGCTGGCCGACAGCCTGGGYCTGCGCTGGCACGGCGCACGCGGTCCGGTGCTGGTGCTGCTGGCCACGCTGCCGTGCTGGATCGGCCTGGCCGCGCTCGGCCGGCTGGACACCGCACCGGCGCCGCTGACACTGCTCATGCTCGCGTTCGTGTTCCCACTCGCCGAAGAAATCCTCTACCGCGGCCTTGGCTTCATCTTCCTGGTGCGGGTACTGCACTGGCCGGCCTGGCTGGCGGCCCTGCCACAGGCGCTGATGTTCGGCGCCGTGCACTGGCTGGGTGCCGGCGGCCTGGACGGGGGCGCCACCGCCCTGCAGATCCTGGCATTGATCATCGTCGGCGGGCTGGCGTTTGCCTGGTTGAACCATCTGGACCGGCTCACGTTGTGGAGCGGCCTGGCCCTGCACGTTTCGCTCAACCTGGCCTGGAACCTGTTCATCCTCGATGAGGCGATGGCACTTGACTGGAAGGTCACCGCGCTGCGCCTGGCCGCCGTGGCAATGGCCGTGCTCACCCTGGCCTGTTGGCTGTGCCCTCCCGCGCAGGCTGCGCGTTAGCCAGCCGCCGCGTGCACGATCTCCTCACCGCGGCCCCCCGCATAATTGCGCGCCCTTTCCGCCCCAGCCCCAAGGAACACCGCGTCATGTTGTTGTCCAAGCGCCACGTCGCACCACGCGTGCTGTTGATCGAAGACACCGAAGACACCCGCGAGCTCAGCCGCATGGCGCTGGAAAGCCAGGCCTGCGACGTTGCCGCCGTGAGTTCGGCCGAAGCCGCGCTGGGCCTGCTGCTGGCCGGCGAGCGATTCGACCTGGTGTTCACCGATGTCTGCCTGGGCGGCCTGAGCGGGATCGACGCGGCCGAGCGGATCAAGGCGTTCCAGCCCAGCCTGCCGGTGCTGGTCACCTCCGGGCTGGACCCGGCCACGGTCACCGCGCGGCTGCGGCCCGGCATCCATTTCCTGCCCAAGCCCTATTCCATGAGCGAACTGCTGGACGCCATCCGCGCCTGCTTCGGCGACATGGAAACCGGGCAGGCCGCCTGAGGCGCGCACCCGATCAGTGGCGAGGCTTATAGCTCTTGTTGCCTGACGGCGTCAGGCAGTAACGGCCGCCACGCGGGCCCGTGCACAGCAGACCTGCGCTGCACGGACAGCTGCCCGCCGCGGCCGGGGCCGAGGGTGCGAACCGCGCGCCGCTGGCATTGACTGCGGCGCTGCACACCTTCTTCGAGGCACTGATCGAGCCATCGTTGCAGACAAACTGGCCTGCCGCACAGTGCGAGATCCCGCCCTTGCGACCGGAGCAGGGCGTGTTGCCCGCGTGCGCAGCCGCGCTGGCCATGCAAGCCAGCACTAAAAGCCAGGCCATGACGCTGCGTCGTCCGTGACCCACCATCCCGGCCCCCTGTGGCCACCGCAGCGTTGTGCCGCGGGGAAAGCCTACGCTTTCATCCGGTTTTCATCCATGGATGGCATCGTTCGCATGTGCCCTCTCCTGCCGGAACCGCACCATGCAGACCCGCCTCCTGCTGACCGCCCCCCTGCTGTTGGCCGCCGTGCTGTCGGACGCGCGCGCCGATGACTTCGTCACCTGCGAAAGCCGCGACAACCGCTACCAGTCCTGCCCACTACCTCGCGCCGGCTATGTCACCCTGGACCGCAAGCTGTCCGGCGCCGACTGCCGACAGGGCCGCAGCTGGGACTACGACCGCCGCGAGGTCTGGGTGGACGATGGGTGCAGAGGCTCGTTCCGCGTCCACGACGGTGGCGCGCGCCACGATGATGACGACCACGACAACCACGATGCCAAGGTTGCCGCCGGCGTGCTGGTCGGCGCGGCGATCCTGGGCGCGCTGGTACACAACGCCAACAAGCAGGACGACCGCTACAGCGACGATAACTACCAGGGCGCACGGCATACCTCGTACGTCCCCAGCTGGATGACCGGCGAGTTCGAGGGCTACAACCCGATCTACGGCGCCGACATCCGCATGCGCATCGACAACGACGGGCGCATGTCCGCGYAGGCGCGCGGACAGAATCTGTCCGGCTGGGTCAACGGCGGTCAGCTCAATGTCGGCGGCAGCGTGTTCGACGTCAGCCAGAGCCGCGATGGCTTTGTCACCACCGAAGTTGGCGACCGGCAGAACGAAGTGCGCTACCGCCGCGTGCGCTGACGACGGCCGACGGTCGCCAGGAGACCGCCGGCCACACGCGTCACCCGGCGGCCTTGCAGCTCATCGTGGTGCCGTAGAAATCCAGCGTGGCCTCACCCTGATGTTCCCAGAACTCCACGCCCTCGCGGGTGTAACGGCTGCCGCTGGCGGCCTGGGCCGGGAAGACGATTGCCTGGTCCCTGCCCCAGCTGACCACCGCCGCCTGCGGATCCAGTTCGTTGTAGAACATCACGCTCACCGGCTTGCTGGCGTCATCGCACTGGTACTTCACCGGCGTCGGTGCGGGCACGCCGCCACTGCCGATGTTCAGTTCAACGATCCGGGTCTGGTAGGACTCGACCAGGCAGCGGTGGCGGTCCACGGCCTGCCAGCAGGCATCGCGCCCTTTCACCCAGCCGCGCTGTTCGGCCGCGATATCCAGTTCGTCCGGGCTGGTCTGCACGCGCTTGTAGAGGGCCGCCAGTTGGCGGTCCAGCGC
>NZ_JBFULB010000396.1:0-3227 GCF_056400545.1 Stenotrophomonas sp. P5_A8
GTCGGTGGGCAGGGGAAGTAAAACTGCCACTGCAACTGCAACTGCAACTGCAACTGCAACTGCAAGGAGCATTACTCTGTTTTGCGGCGCGGCATTTTGCTTCACGGCGGGGTTGGATCCGGATCGACCGCCGACCGAGCTTCATCATCTGGTGGGGGCATGACCTGCGAATGATGCGATGCCTCATTGCTGGCATTTTGCTTCGCAATCGGTTCGTATCCCAATCGACCAACGACCGTGTTTCAACATCCGGTGGTGGCATGACCCACGAACAACATCCCGCGTCACCACTACGACATTGCATGACCGCGGTAGGGTCGCATCCCGATCGACTGCTGGCTGTGTTTCAACATCCGGTGGTGGCATGGCAAACGAACAACATCCCGCGTCACCACGACGACAGTGCATGACCACGGTAGGGTCGCATCCCGATYGACCGCTGGCCGTGTTTCAACATCCGGTGATGGCATGACCCACGACCAACGCGGGGTTTCTGCACCACCTCAATGCACCGTTACGGCCACTGCATTTCACCCTTGGCGACTTTGGCACTCACCTCCAACGAACTGACGCCCTGCAGGGTGGGGTAGCGTTTTTTCATCGCGGCAATCAACGCATCGGCGTTGCGGCTGCGTGCGGTTTCTTCGTCGAAGGCGCGGAGGTAGGCGGCGGTGAAATCGAGGGCGCTGCTGTCCAGTGTCGCGCCGCTGGCGTAGTGGCCGGGGATGACGCGGGTGGGTTTGAGGGCCTTGATGGTGGCCAGGGTGGTGAGCCAATCGGCATGCGACTGCGCGCTCTGGGTGTCGGCCATCCAGACATGTTCGCCGGCGACGATGGGAATGCCGCCGAGGACGGTGCGCAGGGTGGGTATCCAGACGACCGTGCGGTCCGGGGTCGGACCGTCGAGGCCGATGATCCGTAGTGGCTGGCCTTCGAGGGTGAGGGTGTTGCCGTCCAGGACCTGCGGGATGACGATGCGTGCGGGTTTGTCAGCGCCCATCTGCGGTCCCCAGTAGGCGAGCTTCCCAACCTGGGTGGCGGTGATGTGGGCGACGGTCTGCGCGGTGGCGACGATGCGGGCGTCGGGGAAGGCGTCCTGCAGGGTGGCCAGGCCGAAGTAGTAGTCCGGGTCGCCGTGGCTGATGTAGATGGTGGTCAGGCGCTTGCCGGAGGCGCGGATGCGCTGGACCAGTTGGGCGGCGTCGGAGGCAGCGAACTGGGCGTCGATCAGCACGGCGTCGTGCTGGCCGGTGATCAGGTTGGAGGCCACCGAGAACAGCGCCTCGTCACCGGGATGGTAGGGCTGCACGTGCAGTGCATGCGCCTGGACGGCTGCAGGGGCGGCCTGGCTGGCGGCGGGTGCGGTCACGCCAAGCGCCGTGCCGATGGCCAGCGCAAGCGCCAAAGTGGCGCGCGAGAAGTTCGGCATTTCACTAATTCCTGTGCGGTGCGGCCCCGGCATCACGCCGGGGCCCGGTAGAGCCGAGCCATGCTCGGCTGCTCTGTCCGTGCCAACCAAGGGCCGGCGGCTGCGTCAATACGCGGCCGTGGCAATCTGCCGCACGTACTGCGGCGTCTCGATCTCACTGACGAACGCATCGGCGTAGTCGGCATAGCTGATCCGGCTGTGGCCGTCGGCGGCCACCAGGAAGTTCTTCGCCTGGGTGCGGAAGCCGCCGCGCTGCGGACCCGGGCCGATTTCGGCGGCGGGGGAATAGAACGTCCAGTCGAGGTCATCGACGGCCTGCAGCTGCTTGAGCGTTTCGCGCGCGGCCAGGGCGACCGGCTTGTAGGCGTCCGGGAAGCCCTCGGTATCCACCAGCTGCACGCCGGGGGCCACTTCCAGGCTGCCGGCGCCGCCGACCATGATGAAGCGCGGCACGCCGGCCTGGCGCGCGGCCTTGACCAGCTCGGCAGAGACGCTGGTCACCGTGCCGGGGGCATCGCCCGGGCGCGGGCCGAAGGCGCTGGCCAGCACGTCGTGACCGGCGATCACGGCGGCCAGGGCGTCGGTATCGTCCAGCGCGGCGACGGCGAGCTGGGCGCCGTCCAGTTCGGTCGGCAGGTCGTTTTCACGGCGCACGATGGCGGTGACCTGATGGCCACGGGCGAGGGCCTGACGGGCGATTTCACGACCGATGTTGCCGGTGGCACCAACGAGGGCAATCTTCATGGGGGCGGATCCGTTGAGGAAGGAAGGCCAGCGTATGCGCCTTAAATCGTCCGAAAAACCGCGTATAACGGTCTAATTTGTTGCATGGATCGATCAGATGGACCGTATGACAGCCATGAACGTGTTCGTGGAGGTGGTCGAGCGCGGCAGCCTCACCGCCGCTGCCGAGGCGCTGGAGATGTCGCGTGCCATGGTCACCCGCTACCTGGCCGAGGTGGAGCGGTGGCTGGGCGCGCGGTTGCTGCACCGGACCACGCGCCGGATCAGCCTGACCGCGCCCGGCGAGGCCGCGCTGCTGCGCTTCCGGCAGATGCTGGCGATCGGCGATGAGTTGCACGGCGAGCTGGCCACCGACAATCCCGAACCGCACGGGTTGATCCGGGTTACGGCCAGCGTGTCGTTCGGGCAGATCCACCTGGCGGCGGCGGTGGCCGATTTCGTCAAGCGCCATCCACTGACCCGGGTCGAACTGCTGCTGGTGGACCGGGTGGTCAACCTGGTCGAAGAACGCGTGGATATCGCCGTGCGCATTTCGCGCGCGATCGATCCGGCGCTGATCGCGCGCTGGTTGGCGCCCTGTCGTTCCGTGCTGTGCGCAGCGCCGTCGTACCTGGCCGAGCGGGGCACGCCGACCACTGCCGACGAACTGGCCGGGCACAACTGCCTGACCCACCACTACGTTGGCAAAAGCGTCTGGCATCTGCAGCGCGACGGACGTGCGATCGCCGTAGCGGTAGGCGGCAACATCAGCGCCAACGAAGCCTCGCTGCTGCTCGAAGCGGTGCGTGCCGGTGCAGGCATCGCGATGCTGCCGACCTACCAGATTGCCCCGCTGCTGCGCAGTGGCGAACTTGTTGAAGTGCTGCCCGAGTACGACGTGGAAGGCCTGGGCATCCATGCGGTCTACGCGTCGCGCCGGCAGCTGCCGACGATCATGCGCAGCTTCCTGGATTTCCTGGTGGAACGCTTTGCCAGTCCGACGTTCCTGGCGCAGCTGTAAACGCAGCCCCGGTAGAGCCGACCGTTGGTCGGCTGCATGCGGCCACTGCGGTTG
>NZ_JBFULB010000397.1:0-3203 GCF_056400545.1 Stenotrophomonas sp. P5_A8
GGCCTATCCGGCCGGCGAGCTCAAGCACGGTCCGTTGGCCCTGGTCGACGAAGACATGCCGGTGGTGGTGATCGCGCCCAACGACAACCTGCTGGAGAAGGTCAAATCCAACATGCAGGAAGTGCGCGCGCGCGGCGGTGAGTTGTTCGTGTTCGCCGACCAGGACAGCAACTTCGTCGAGTCCGAGGGGGTGCACGTGATCCGCACGCCGCGTCACGCCGGCGTGCTCAGCCCGGTGGTGCACACCATCCCGGTGCAGCTTCTCGCCTATCACACTGCATTGGCACGCGGCACCGACGTGGACAAGCCGCGCAACCTGGCCAAGAGCGTGACGGTGGAGTGAGTCGGCGGCGTGCGCTGAGGTGGTGGTCAGATGGAATAATTAGTCCAATTGCGGAATAGTTGGGCCAACTGGAGATGGTCTGCGGACCAGAAGCGCGGAATGGTTAGTCCAACCCGGGAGACGGGTGAGGGTGGGTGCCCTTGCCCTTCTTTGCTTTTGGAGTTGCCCACGCTGTGCGGAAGCAACTTTCTCGCAAATCGATGGCACTGGATACGAGCCTGTTGAATTGATTAGGGGTAGCATTAGCCATGCGCTGACGTGGCCCGAGATCATGAGTAGGCCGTTTCAAATTGGTGATCCCGGCATGTAGGGCCAGCTCTAAGGGTGTTCACCCAGATTGCTAAGGCTTGGTGCCGAACCGAGATGGAACAGTCAGCGATCTTTGGACAGCCCGTGGATGCTTTCGCTTCTTTGAAGGCGGGCGCCCGGGGGGAACGTCCGTTCGAGACACTTGAACGCGTGAGTTCCGTGCTTGGCATCTATCGTGCGCTGTACACGATCCCTGCCAGCAGCAAGCTGATCTGTGGTCTGCGAGCGGCTGAGCTGGCGCACCGGGAAGTGCTTCTATCGAGTTCCCATGTTCGCTATGTTTCTATAAATGCAAGCGACGTTCAGACACTGACCGCTCGCTCGTGCCAGCAACTCCTGAGCTGCTCTGAAAAATTTGGTGTGCCGCGATTTGAGAGGCTCGCTGGCCTTGCAGGCCTCCCGACTCGTGTGGCATTCGCATTCGGGGGACTTCCCGTCGCTCCATTGTGCTAGTTGATCTCCCGTCGACGCTTCCGGCAAGCTCAACGCGTCCGGATGAAAGAGTCAGTTCGGCCCGTTGGTATCAGATTCAACGGCACAATCGGGCAGTGCACGCTATTGTTTTCGCAGTATGCGCCGCAGTACTCTGCGTTAAACGGCTGCAGCCGTGATTGCACGTCGCCGCGGGACAGCAGGATGATCTTGGGTCACTGCTTTAGTCGGTGTCCCGCGGTGACCTACTGCTCGCATAACAATGAGGGAGTTGGCATGTACCTTGGGAAGGCTTCGTTGGTTGTGTCTGCCACAGCGATGTTGTTCTGTGCTCAAGCCKACGCTGCACAACGTCCGATTGACGATGTTCAGGCGATCAGGCAAGTGATGGAATCATTCCGGTTGTCGTTGCTGCAGAAAGACAAGGTGGCCTACATGGGCCTGTTCTTTTCGGACAAGCCGGATGAGATCGGATGGCAGTTTGTGTCGGAAGACAAGCGCCTTTCGGCAATTCGAAAACAAAACCCCGACGCCATCAAGGCACGGCGGATTTCCTCGAACAATTTCATCTCCCTGATCGACGAGTCTGTTTCGACCGCCGAGCGCCGCGAAGAAACATTCAGCGACGTCAAGATAGAGACGGATGGAGATGTTGCATCCGTCTCGTTCGATTATGAATTCCTTGCGAACAACACAAAAGTGAATTGGGGCAAGGAGGCATGGCAGCTTGTACGGACTGAAACAGGATGGAAGATTTTCTCGGTGGTCTACTCAATGCGGGACAAGCGCAGTGAAGTGGGCCGGTAAAGCATGCCATTGGGCGGAGGATTACCGACGGCGCCGGCCAGTCATCCCGTCGCCCAGTTGCTGGCTGCAGCTCGCTGACGTCCGCGACAGGTGGCCATGTCAGAGTTGGCGCTCGAACTGCAGCTTGATGCCTGTATCGCTGTCAGTTGCGTAGAGCCGTGAATTGCGTGAGGTGGGGGCGTTGAACTGCGTCGTCAATCCGTCCGTTTGATGCAATAGATTGGAAAGGGAAAGTGTTAGTTTGCTTTTCTTGTCCAGCTTGAGGGTCGCGTAGACATCGAGCGTGCGCCCAGGCGAAGTTCCCGTGCTCCAGAATTCGCTGACCCGGGTGAAGCTCTTGCCGCTATAGGAAAAGTCAAAGCCCGTTGAAAAACTATCTGAAGCAACCCACTCCGCCCCTATCGTTCCGCTGAAGGGTGTCTGGGTAGCTAGGTGGTTGTCGGGGCCCGGCACGCTGTCGACGCTCGACCAGTTGCGAGTCAGGTTGCCGTGGAACTGAATGTTTTCGTCGGTTTTGATCAGGTCCTGCAGCGAGAATTTTGCCTCCAGCGTAATGCCATGGGTGCGAGCCTGTCCTGCATTGACCGGCATCGATATCCAGATGCCGTCCTGCTCGAACAGTCTGTTGATGGTCACCTCGTCTATCCGACGCGCGTAAGCGCTGAGGCTGATCATCGCGTTCTCGCCAAAATAACGCTCGTAGGCTGCGTCCACGCCCCAGGCGATCTCGGGCAGCAGGTCGGGATTTCCCTGAATATCGGGATTGGTTGGTGAGTTTCCGTTGTTGACGGTGTAGCGGCGAGGCACGAGCGTGCGCGGCGCTGGGGAACTGAAGGTGCGCGCCACCCCGAACCGAACCTGGTCCTTCTTGGTGCCGGGCACCTTCCAGACCGCCTGCACGATGGGGCTGAACACACTCGAGTCGTTGCCTACCGATGCAATCGTGGGTCCTTCAACGTGGGTGTACAGGCCTTCCCAGCGAGCGCCGAGATAAATCTGCAGACTGTCCCGTGCCTCCCATTCATCCTGCGCATACAACGCGATGCGTTTGACGCCTGCGCGGTAGCTCTCGTCAATGATATCGAGCACCGTACCCTGCGGGTCCAGGTCGTGTTGCAGGCGGGCTTCGCTGCGCGCTGTGTAAGCGCCATCCCAGCCCAGCGCGATGGAGTGACTGTCGCCCGCCTGCACCAGGTACTTGCCAGTAGTGGTGTAGTTCCTGTCGATCGCATCGGAAACAACCTGGCGGTCCAGCGCGAAATCACCGGTTGGTGAAAAACCGAGGAAGTTGAAGTTGGTGTCGCGCTTGAGG
>NZ_JBFULB010000398.1:0-3181 GCF_056400545.1 Stenotrophomonas sp. P5_A8
GGGCACAATGAAGGCCCTGGTCAAGCGTGAAGCCGCCAAGGGCATCTGGCTGGAAAACGTGCCGGTCCCGACCCCGGGTCCCAACGAAGTCCTGATCAAGCTGGAAAAGACCGCCATCTGCGGTACCGACCTGCATATCTACCTGTGGGACGAATGGAGCCAGCGCACCATCAAGCCCGGCCTCACCATCGGCCACGAATTCGTCGGCCGCATCGCCGAAATCGGCCCCGGCGTCACCGGCTATGAAGTCGGCCAGCGCGTCTCGGCCGAAGGCCACATCGTCTGCGGCCACTGCCGCAACTGCCGTGGCGGCCGCCCGCACCTGTGCCCCAACACCGTCGGCATCGGCGTCAACGTCAACGGCGCCTTCGCCGAATACATGGTCATGCCGGCCAGCAACCTGTGGCCCATCCCCGACCAGATCCCGTCCGAACTGGCTGCCTTCTTCGACCCCTACGGCAACGCCGCGCACTGCGCGCTGGAGTTCAACGTCATCGGTGAAGACGTGCTGATCACCGGCGCCGGCCCCATCGGCATCATCGCCGCCGGCATCTGCAAACACATCGGCGCGCGCAACGTGGTGGTCACCGACGTCAACGACTTCCGCCTCAAGCTGGCCGCCGACATGGGCGCCACCCGCGTGGTCAACGTCTCCAACACCTCGCTCAAGGACGTGATGAAGGACCTGCACATGGAGGGCTTCGACGTGGGCCTGGAAATGAGCGGCAACCCGCGCGCCTTCAACGACATGCTCGACTGCATGTACCACGGCGGCAAGATCGCCATGCTCGGCATCATGCCGCGGGGCGCTGGCTGCGACTGGGACAAGATCATCTTCAAGGGCCTCACCGTGCAGGGCATCTACGGCCGCAAGATGTACGAGACCTGGTACAAGATGACCCAGCTGGTGCTGTCCGGTTTCCCGCTCGGCAAGGTGCTCACCCACCAGCTGCCGATCGACGACTTCCAGAAGGGTTTCGACCTGATGGAACAGGGCAAGGCCGGCAAGGTGGTGTTGAGCTGGAATTGATCCTCAGTGCCTTTGGCACGGACGATCAACGGCCCCTGTCACCTTTTGCCCGCGCCGTCGGCGCGTCCCCTTCAACGGCAGGGGGCTCTGCTCCAGCGGGGATCCGGTGCCAGGCCAGCATTGAAAAGGCGCCCATCCGGGCGCCTTTTTTTGTTTCGCGGGGTGGCCGGTGGCGCGAGGAGCCGGCCAGCGGCCGGCACTACTTGCCTACCGCTACCGTGAACACCACGCGGTTGTCGGCCAGCTTGCCGGAGTTGTCGCGGCCGTTGCCGTCGGTGCCGTAATAGCCCAGGCCCAGGGTGAACAGGCCGAAGCTGCGATTCACCCCGATGTTCCAATCGGTGTAGTCCTTGGAGATGCCTTCCTCGAAGGTGCTGCGACCCACGTTGGCGGCCAGGGTGAACTCCTGCGGCAGCGCCCACTCGCCGCCCACGGCGTAGTACCAGCCATCGGTGCCCGAATTGAATACATCGTTGGTGTAGGTCACCGTCAGGCTGTACTGCTTGGCGAACGTGGTCTTGGTGATGAACTCGTTGTAGGCCAGGTCGCTGGAGCCCGGGTAGGTGTAACGATTGAGCAGCAGGTCCAGGTTGACGTTGTCGGTGACGTCGAACGCATACCCGATCAGGTAATCGACCTCGGCATCCGGGCCACCGTCGCCAAAGTCCACGCCCGAGCCCCACACGCCGGCGTAAAGACCGACCGGCGAGGTGTAGGTGAAACCGGCCTGCAGAGTCGGGTCCTCGTCGGTCTGCGAGACACCGCGGAACACGTAGTCGGAGACGCCGGTGACGTTCCAGCTGAAGGGAGAGGCGGCCTCGTCCTGGGCACTGGCGGCGAACGGGGCAAGCAGGGCGGCGCAGAGCACAACGGCGGCGGTACAGCGCGTGGCGTGGTTCATGCGGGGTCTCTCCAGACGGTGGGGGTGGGCGGAATGGCGGCGGTTTACAGTTTTTTAACCTGATTGATATTGCGATGCAACAATCACGTCTGCAACTGTCGGTGCCGGCACTGGCCTGATCGGCCGGCGCGCGCAACCCCAGCGTCGCCGCCGGCAGGTAAAATCCCGGTTTTCCCGTGCCGAAGACTGCCTGCCATGAGCGATGCCACCACCGCCCCGCTGACCCAGCACTATGTTGAAGAACTGGAGTCGATCCGCGCCCAGGGCCTGTTCAAGTCCGAACGCATCATCACCAGCCCGCAGTCGGYCGAGATCACCCTGGACGACGGCCGCACGGTGCTCAACTTCTGCGCCAACAACTACCTGGGCCTGGCCGACCATCCGGACCTGATCCAGGCGGCCAAGGACGCGCTGGACAGCCACGGCTTCGGCATGGCTTCGGTGCGCTTCATCTGCGGCACCCAGGACCTGCACAAGCAGCTGGAAAAGCAGATCGCCACGTTCTTCGGCAAGCAGGACACCATCCTGTACGCGGCCTGCTTCGACGCCAACGGCGGCCTGTTCGAGCCGCTGCTCGGCGAGAACGACGCGATCATCTCCGACGCGCTGAACCATGCCTCGATCATCGACGGCGTGCGCCTGTGCAAGGCCAAGCGCTTCCGCTACGCCAACTGCGACATGGCCGACTTGGAAGCCCAGCTGCAGGCTGCCGATGCCGCCGGCTGCAGAACCAAGCTGATCACCACCGACGGCGTGTTCTCCATGGACGGCTTCATCGCCCCGCTGGATGAGATCACCGCGCTGGCCAGGAAGTACAACGCGCTGGTGCACATCGACGAATGCCATGCCACCGGCTTCCTCGGTGCCACCGGCCGCGGCTCGGCCGAGGTCAAGGGCGTGCTGGAGAAGATCGACATCATCACCGGCACCCTGGGCAAGGCCATGGGCGGCGCGCTGGGTGGGTTCACCTGCGCCAGCGCCGAAGTGGTCGAACTGCTGCGCCAGCGCTCGCGCCCGTACCTGTTCTCCAACTCGCTGCCACCGCACGTGGTCGCCGCCGGCATCAAGGCCTTCGAGATGCTGGCCGCCGCCGACGACCTGCGCAGCACGCTGGCCGACAACACCGCCTATTTCCGCCAGAAGATGACCGCCGCCGGTTTCGACGTGAAGCCGGGCGTGCACCCGATCAGCCCGGTGATGCTGTACGACGCCCCGCTGGCGCAGAAGTTCGCCGAGCGCCTGCTGGAAGA
>NZ_JBFULB010000399.1:0-3167 GCF_056400545.1 Stenotrophomonas sp. P5_A8
GGCGGGTCAGCACACCGTCGATGTAATCGGCGGTGGCCTTGCCCGGACGAATGCCCGGAATCAGCGCGCCCGACTTCTTCAGGTTGTCGGCGGTTTCCTGCGAGTTGAACACCAGCGCGGTATAGAAGAACGCGAAACCGGTGATCAGCGCAGCGAACACGATCATGTGCAGCGGCTCGCCCGGACCCAGCGCATTGGCAACCTTCTGCAGCCACGTGGCCGAACTGGCCTGGCCGGACCACATGGCCAGGGTCGTCGGGAACGCCAGGATGCTCGAGGCGAAGATGGCCGGGATCACGCCCGCCATGTTCAGCTTCAGCGGCAGGAACGAGGTCTGGTTCATGTACGCATTGCGACCGCCCTGGCGGCGCGCGTAGTTCACCGTGATCCGACGCTGGCCACGCTCGACGAACACCACGAAGTAGGTGAAGGCCAGCACCACCAGCACGATCAGCAGCAACGAAATGAAGCTCATGTTGCCGTCGCGGTAGGCTTCCACGGTGTGGATGACCGCGCCCGGCAGGCCGGCGACGATGCCGGCGAAGATGATCAGCGAGACGCCGTTGCCGATGCCACGCTCGGTGACCTGCTCGCCAACCCACATCAGGAAGATCGTACCGGCGGTCAGCGCGACGATGGCGGTGAGCACAAAGCCCATGCCCGGGGCGTACACGACCGGCGCGCCGCTCGGCGACAGCTGGTTCTGCAGCGCCAGCGCAATGCTGCCGCCCTGCACCACGGCCAGCAACACGGCGCCGATGCGGGAATATTGGGTGATCTTGCGACGGCCTGATTCACCTTCCTTCTGCATTGCCTTCAATGCCGGGAAGATATGGACCGCCAGCTGCATCACGATGGACGCCGAAATGTACGGCATCACGTTCAGCGCGAAAATGCTGAAACGGTGCAGGGCGCCGCCCGAGAACATGTTGAACATGTCCACGATGCCGCCGCCCTGCGCCTGCATGAGCGCAAGCATGGCATCGGGATTCACGCCCGGCACCGGCACATAACAGCCGATGCGATAGACGATCAACGCCCCGATGACGAACAGCAGACGCTGACGAAGTTCCGTGAACTTGCCGAGCCCGCCGCCGAGGTTACCAATGCCAGCTTGCGCCATGTCTTACTCCTGTACGCTGCCGCCGGCAGCTTCGATCGCGGCCTTGGCACTGGCCGTTGCAGCGACGCCCTTCAGGGTGAACGCCTTGGTCAGGTCGCCCTTCATGACGATCTTGGCACGCTTCGCGGTGCTCGGGACCAGCTTGGCAGCGCGCAGCGCGGCGAAGTCGATCTCGCCCGCTTCCAGGCGTTCCAGCTGGTAGGACAGCACTTCAGCGGTGTCCTTGGCGATCTTGGAACGGAAACCGACCTTCGGCAGACGACGCTGCATGGGGGTCTGGCCGCCTTCGAAGCCTGCCTTGATCTTGCCGCCACCCTTACGGGCAAACGAACCCTTGTGGCCGCGGCCGCAGGTCTTGCCCAGGCCGGAGCCGATACCACGACCGACGCGGGTACGCTCTTTGCGAGCGCCCGGTGCCGGGCTCAGTTCATTCAGATGCATGGTCATTGGATTATTCCTCAACCTTGACGAGGTAGTGGACCTTGTTGATCAGACCGCGAACCTGCGGGCTGTCCTTCAGTTCACGGACATCGTTGAGCTTGCTCAGACCCAGGGCACGCACCGACAGGCGGTGACGCGACTGGGCACCACGGAGGCCGCGCACCAGGCGGACCTTGACGGTCTTGACGGTTTCATTAGCCATGGTTGAGATCCTCTACCTTCTTGCCGCGCTTGGCTGCAATGCGAGCCGGCGACTGCATTTCGCCCAGGCCCTTCAACGTGGCGCGAACCAGGTTGATCGGGTTGCGCGAACCGACGGCCTTGGCCAGCACGTTCTTGACGCCAACGGCTTCCAGCACGGCGCGCATGGCACCACCGGCGATGACACCGGTACCTTCGGAGGCCGGCATCATGAACACGCGGGCTGCGCCGTGGCCGGACTTCACCGGGTGCCACAGGGTGCCGTTGTTCAGATCGACGTCGGCCAGGTTCTTGCGCGCCTGCTCCATCGACTTCTGGATGGCGACCGGCACTTCACGCGCCTTGCCGTAACCGAAACCGACCTTGCCTGCGCCGTCACCGACCACGGTCAGTGCGGTGAAGGTGAACTGGCGACCGCCCTTGACGGTCTTGCTGACGCGGTTGACCGCGACCAGCTTCTCGATCATGCCGTCGTCGACTTTCTCTTCGCGGTTACGGTCGCGATCGCGACCCCGCTGCTGACGTTCTTCTGCCATGTTGATTCCTTGATTGGTTGGGTATGTACGGCTCAGGGCCGCTTATAGCTGTGAAGTGGTGCGGTGAACCGATCGCCCTTGCAGAAGAAGGACGTCGTCCGGCGCAACCCGCGCCGGCAGGCAGGTGGGAGCAGGAGAAACCCCTGCCCCCGAATCCCTTAGAACTGCAGGCCGCCTTCGCGGGCTGCGTCGGCCAGTGCCTTGATGCGACCGTGGTAGCGGTAGCCCGAGCGGTCGAAAGCGACCTTCTCGATGCCCGCAGCCTTGGCGCGCTCGGCGACCAGCTTGCCGACCTTGGTGGCGGCGTCGCTGTTCTTGCCGTTCTTCAGGCCTTCCTTGACGTCGGCCTGGGTGGTGTTGGCAGCAGCCAGCACCTTGGAGCCATCGGCGGTGAAGACCTGGGCGTACAGGTGCTGACCGGTGCGCAGCACCGACAGACGCGGCACGCCGAGAACGCGGATGTGTGCACGGGTCGACTTGGCGCGACGCAGGCGGGCGATGTTCTTGTTGATRCTCATGATTTGAGTTCCTTGAAAGCTGAAGTGAAGCGGGCTTTTGCGTTGAGAAACCCGGCCGGYGACGGCCAGGCTCCCGTGGAAGTTCCCGCGCCTGATTAGGCCTTCTTGGCTTCCTTACGAATGATGACTTCGCCGGCGTACTTCACACCCTTGCCCTTGTAGGGCTCCGGCGGACGGAAGCCACGGATCTTGGCAGCCACTTCACCGACGCGCTGCTTGTCGGTGCCCTGGACCAGCACTTCGGTCTGGGTCGGGGTCGAGATGGTGATGCCTTCCGGCGCCACGAACAGGACCGGATGCGAGAACCCGAGCGACAGGTTCAGATCCTTGCCCTGCATGGCGGCACGG
>NZ_JBFULB010000400.1:0-3149 GCF_056400545.1 Stenotrophomonas sp. P5_A8
GATCAGTTCCTTCATCTTTTCGCACAGCTCGCGGCCGCGGCGGTCGGCATGGCTGCGGTGCACGATCAGCGACAGCGCGTCGACCTTGTCGCCGTTGATCAGCACGTCCACGCGGACGAACGGGCCGGCGTCGAAGCGCACGAAGTGATAGTCCAGCGAGGCATAGCCACGGCTGACCGACTTCAGCTTGTCGAAGAAATCCAGCACCACTTCGGCCATCGGCAGCTCATAGCTGATCTGCACCTGGCTGCCCAGGTAGTTGATGCCGATCTGGCTGCCGCGCTTTTCTTCGCACAGCTTGATGATGTTGCCGATGTACTCTTCGGGCGTGAGCACGTTGGCGCGGATGATCGGCTCGCGGATCTCATCGACCATGTTCACCGGCGGCAGCTTGGCCGGGTTGTCCATGTTGATGATGGTGCCGTCGGTCTTGAGCACTTCATAGACCACGGTCGGCGCGGTGCTGATCAGGTCCAGGTTGTACTCGCGCTCCAGGCGCTCCTGCACGATTTCCATGTGCAGCATGCCCAGGAACCCGCAGCGGAAGCCGAAGCCCATCGCCTCGGAGCTTTCCGGCTCGAAGCGCAGCGCGGCATCGTTCAGGCGCAGCTTGTCCAGCGCTTCGCGCAGGTCCGGGTAGTCTTCGGCATCGACCGGGAACAGGCCGGCGAACACGCGCGGCTGCATTTCCTGGAAGCCCGGCAGCGGCGTGGACGCCGGATCGGCGGCCAGGGTCAGGGTGTCGCCGACTGGCGCGCCGTGCACGTCCTTGATGCTCGCCGTCACCCAGCCCACTTCACCGGCACCGAGCGTCGGCAGCACCTTGCGCTTGGGGGTGAACACGCCAACGTTCTCGACCTGGTGATTGCGGCCGGTGGACATCACCTGCAGCTTGTCGCCGGCCTTGATCTGACCCTGCATCACGCGCACCAGCGAGACCACGCCCAGGTAGTTGTCGAACCACGAGTCGATGATCAGCGCCTGCAGCTTGTCGGTATCACGCGGCACCGGCGGCGGAATGCGCTGCACGATCGCCTCCAGCACGTCCACCACGTTCAGGCCGGTCTTGGCGCTGATCGCCACCGCGTCGGTGGCATCGATGCCGATCACCGCCTCGATCTCGGCCTTGGCCCGATCGATGTCGGCGGTGGGCAGGTCGATMTTGTTGATCACCGGCACCACTTCCAGCCCCTGCTCGACCGCCGTGTAGCAGTTGGCCACCGACTGCGCTTCCACGCCCTGGGCCGCATCGACCACCAGCAGCGCGCCTTCGCAGGCGGCCAGCGAGCGGCTGACTTCATAGGAGAAGTCGACGTGCCCGGGGGTGTCGATGAAGTTCAGGTGGTAGGTCTGGCCGTCTTTGGCGACATACGGCAGGGAGACCGACTGGGCCTTGATGGTGATGCCACGCTCGCGCTCGATCGGGTTCGAGTCGAGCACCTGCGCCTCCATTTCACGGGCCTGGAGGCCGCCGCAAAGCTGGATGATGCGATCGGCCAGCGTGGACTTGCCGTGGTCGACGTGGGCGATGATGGAGAAGTTGCGGATGAACCGCATCGAATCAGAAGACATAGGTGGCGGCGGCGCGTCGCGTCGTCAGGATGACTGCGGATTATCGCATGGCCGGCCCGCTCCCGCGTGGGCCATTGCGGCGATTGGCGTGAATGGGCTCCCAAAACGACCGGACCCGCCGAAGCGGGCCCGGAAACGCAGTGGTGGCGGGAATTTACTGCCCGGCCTTGACCGCCACGAAGGCGCTGTTGCCGTTGGCACGAACCAGCAGCATGACCACATCGCCCTTCTTGTAACCGGCCAGCGCCTTGTCCAGCGCCGCCACGCTGCCGACCGGCGTACGGCCGACCTGCAGGATCACCAACCCCGGCGACAACTGTGCATCACGCGCCGATTGGCCGTTGACCCGGGTGATGCGCACGCCCTCGCCGGCCTCCAGGCCCAGCTGCTTGCGCTGCGGGGCCGTCATATCGGCCACTTCCAGCCCGAGCAGGGCATTGCTGCCCGTCTGCGGGGCCGCATCCGGGGCAGCGGCTGCACGCGGGCTGCCTGCCTCGGCGTCTTCGGCCTGGGCGGTCAGCGTGGCGGTCAGCTCACGCTCCTTGCCATCGCGCACCACGCCCAGCCGCACCTTGGAACCCGGCGGCAGTGCGCCGATGGCGGGGGGAAGATCACTGAAGGTGTTGATGGGGCTGCCATTGACCGAACGAATCACATCACCCGGCTCGATACCGGCCTTGAGCGCCGCGCTGCCCGCGACCACTTCGTTGACCAGCGCGCCACGACTGTCGGACAAGCCCAGACCCTGTGCCTTGAGCCCGTCGATCGGGCCGACCGCGGCGCCCAGCTGGCCACGGGTCACCCGGCCGGTCTTCTTGATCTGCTCGACCGCGCCCATGGCCAGGTCGATCGGGATCGCGAAGCTGATGCCCATGTAACCGCCGGAGGCGGAGAAGATCTGCGAATTGATGCCGACCACTTCGCCGCGGGTATTGAGCAGCGGACCGCCCGAGTTGCCCTGGTTGATGGCCACGTCGGTCTGGATGAATGGCACGTAGCGCTGGTCCGCGCCGCCGGTGCTGCGCCCGACCGCGCTGACCACGCCGGCGGTGACCGAGTGGTCCAGGCCGAACGGCGAGCCGATCGCGACCACCCACTGGCCCGGCTTGAGCGTATTGGAATCGCCGACGCGCACGGTCGGCAGGTTCTTGCCGTCGATCTTGAGCAGGGCCACGTCGTACTGCTGGTCGCTGCCGATCACCTTGGCGGTGAACTCGCGTCGGTCGCCGAGCTTGACCTTCACCTCGCTGGCGTCGGCGACCACGTGGTAGTTGGTCAGCACATAGCCGTCGGCGGAGATGATGAAACCCGAGCCCATGCCGCGGCCCTGGATGCGCGGGCTGTCGTCCTGGCCACCGGGGCCCTGCCCCGGCATCTGGAAATCGGGGCCGAAGAAGCGGCGGAAGAATTCGGGCATCTCATCGTCGCCGCCCGGGCCCATGCCACGGGCCTGGCGGTTGCTGCGCACGATGGTGGTTTCGACGTTGACCACGCCGGGGCCGACCTGTTCGACCAGGTTGGTGAAGTCCGGCAGGCCGCTGACCAGCTGGGGCGCCGGCGCGCGCGGCGCGGCGGCC
>NZ_JBFULB010000401.1:0-3141 GCF_056400545.1 Stenotrophomonas sp. P5_A8
GCGCTGAAGGACTCGTCGAACGGGGTCGGGCTGCCGTCGGAGTACAGCATCGGGAAGCCACCCCATGTAGCCCCGTTGGCGCGCTTCTGCTGGTAGTCGTAGCCCACGCTCAGCTGGGTGTCCGGGGTGAGGTCGGCGTCGATCACCGCATAGCCCAGCGTCTTGTGCTGGTCGTAGCGGTCCATCTGCGATTCGGTGTCCAGGTAGCTGCCGATCACGCGCGCGCGCACCGAGCCGCTGGCGTTCAGCGGGGTGGTCACATCCACGGTGCTGCGGGTGCGGCCCCAGCTGCCGACGTTGACCGACACGTTGCCGGTCAGCTCGGCGCTGTCGGCGTGCTTGCGGATCAGGTTGACCGAGGCCGACGGATTGCCCGCACCGCTGAGCAGGCCGGTGGCACCGCGGACCACTTCCACGCGGTCATACAGGGCCAGGTCCAGGCCGGAGTCGCCGTAGCTCCAGTTCTGCACCATCTGCGTGGGCAGGCCGTCGAACTGGTAGCTGTCGATGTAGAAGCCGCGCGCGTAGAACTCGGTGCGCTCGGTATCGGACTGGGTGCTGCTCACCCCGGTGGTGTTGGCCAGCACGTCGATGATGTCGTCGAGGTTCTGGTCCTCGATGCGCTGGTGGCTGATGATGCTCACCGACTGCGGGATCTCGCGCGGGGCCAGGTCGAAGCGGGTACCGGCGGAGGTTTTGCGCACCGAGTAGCCCTCGGCGCGTTCGCCCTTGACCACGATCTTGTCTAGGGTGGTGGCATCGGTGGTGGCGTCCTGCGCAAAGGCAGGGGCGGCGATCAGCGCACACAGCGCGGCAAACAGGGCCTGCGACAGGCGGCGTTGGGGCAGGGCGCGGGACAGCACTACGGAAGAACGGGTCATCGGCGTTTCCAGGGCGGCGGCACGCACATGGCCGATGTCCGTCGGTGGCCAGGTGCTTGGCGGTGGAGGTGGGGTCGGTGCGCGGCTCGGTACCGAACTCCGCAGCGCCTCCCTGGCGCGAACGGGATCACAGTATGTTAATGCGAATCATTGCTATCAGCAATTCGGCTGGAGGCGACGCCGCCTGAAGCTTTCAGGGTCTCCCGTACCCCTTGGTGAGGAGGGGTACGGTGAGAGGGCGGCGGATTAACATCGGCGGTCGTAGGCTGAGCATCCGCCCGCGCGCAGCAGGAGAAACGCCATGGTTGCCAAGAACACCCTCTGTCTCTGGTATGACGGCACCGCCCTGGAGGCGGCCACCTTCTATGCCCAGACCTTCCCCGACAGCGCGGTGCACGCGGTCCACCGTGCCCCGGCCGACTTCCCGTCGGGCAAGCAGGGCGACGTGCTGACCGTGGATTTCACCGTCGCCGGCATCCCCTGCATAGGCCTCAACGGTGGCCCGGCGTTCAAGCACAGCGAGGCGTTCTCCTTCCAGATCGCCACCGACGACCAGGCCGAGACCGACCGGCTGTGGAACGCCATCGTCGGCAACGGCGGTGAGGAAAGCGCCTGCGGCTGGTGCCGGGACAAGTGGGGCCTGTCCTGGCAGATCACCCCGCGCGTGCTGACCGAAGCGGTGACCAGCAAAGACCCGGCGGTGGCCAAGCGCGCGTTCGAGGCCATGATGACGATGCGCAGGATCGATGTGGCGCAGATCGAAGCGGCGGTGCGCGGCTGAGGACGCTTTGTAGTCTTACAGCGGAACGCCCAGGCCACGCTTCAACGTGCTCAACGCTACGGCGGTGCGGAAGCGCTCGATGTTGTCGTCGTTGCCGAACAGGCGCACGCTGATCGCCTCGTACTCTTCCATCGAGGCGGCCGTGAGGATCAGCAGGAAATCGGCATCGCCGGTGATGGCGTAGCACTGTTGCACGGCGGGATCTTCCTGCACGCGACGGCGGAAGGGGGCAACGCGGTGCGGCTGCTCGCTGGCCACCCGCACCTCGACCATGATGGTCAGCGGGCGGCCGAGCCGGCATTGATCGAGTACGGCGACGTTGGCGCGGATGATCCCCGCCTCCTGCAGCCGCTTGATCCGGCGCTGGACTGCCGGCGCGGACAGGTRCACCGCTTCGGCGATCTCCCGCTGCGGGGTGGTGTTGTCGCGCTGGAGGATGGCCAGGATGGCGCGGTCGAAGTCGTCGGGGCTGTAGGGGACGGCAGACATGGGCGAGTGAAACGTGCAGGAAGGCACGTGCAATTGAGCCTTTGCTTCGGCCCGGACGCAATATGCTGACGCGATGTCGACCTCCCGCTATTCCTCGCTCATCCCCGTCCTGGCCGTCCTCGGCTCGGTCACCGCCCTGTCCGTGGGCACGTCGTTCGCCAAACAGCTGTTCCCGCTGATCGGCGCACAGGGCACCAGCGCGTTGCGCGTGGGCTTCTCGGCGCTGGTACTGCTGGCGGTGTTCCGGCCGTGGCGCTGGACCACCACGCGCGCCGATGCCGGGACGATCCTCCGCTACGGCATCACCCTGGGGGTGATGAACCTGCTGTTCTACATGGCGCTGCGCACGATTCCGTTCGGCATCGCGGTGGCCATCGAATTCTGCGGGCCGCTGGCGGTGGCGATCTGGTCATCGCGCCGGCCGGTCGATTTCGTCTGGGTCGGCTGCGCGCTGGCCGGGCTGTTGCTGCTGCTGCCGTTGGGACACGGTGCGGCGCTGGATCCGGTCGGGGTGATGTTCGCGCTGGGTGCGGCAGTGTGCTGGGCGCTGTACATCATCTTCGGCAAGCGCGCCGGCCACCTGCCTGCCGGGCATACGGTGTCGCTGGGGCTGTGCGCGGCGGCGTTGGTGGTGGTGCCGGTGGGCGTTGCGCATGCGGGCATGGCGTTGCTGGACCCGAAGATCCTGCTGTTCGGGCTGGGCGTGGCGATCGTCTCCAGCGCGATTCCGATGTCGCTGGAGATGATGGCGCTCAAGCGTCTGCCGAAGGAGACCTTYGGCATCCTGATCAGCATGGAACCGGCGGTAGCCGCGCTGCTGGCGATGGGGCTGCTGGCCGAACATCTCACGCCGCTGCAGTGGGCGGCGATCGGCTGCACGGTGGTGGCGTCGGTCGGCAGTACGGTGACCGCACGGCGAGCGGCGCCGCCCCTACCAGTCACGTGATCCAKGTAGTGCCGGCCGCTGGCCGGCTCCCCTYACCGTTGGAT
>NZ_JBFULB010000402.1:0-3137 GCF_056400545.1 Stenotrophomonas sp. P5_A8
GTCGCGGTTGCTGCCCAGCTCCATCTGGGTCGCGCCCGGGGCGAGCGAACTGCTGCTGCCCCGCCCGCTGCGCCCGTTCTCGTTGGCAAAGGCCTCGGCCAGGCGTTCGGCCAGGTCCTTGGCCTTGACGTAACGCAGCTCGTAGGAAAACAGCCGCGCGCTGCCACCGGCGCTGTCGATGCGTTCCAGCCACTGCTGGATCTGGTCCAGGTAACGCGCCTGCGGGGTGATCACCAGCACCGCGTTGGCGTTCTCCAGCGGCAGGAAGCGGAACATGCCGGCACTGGGGGTCTTGCTCTGCTCGCCGAACACTTTTTCCAGGTCGGCCGAGACCTGCTCGGCCTTGCCGGTCTGGATCGGGAACACGCCCACCGACATGCCCGACAGCCAGTCGACGTCGAAGATCTCCACCGTGCGCAGGTAGTTCTCCAACTCGCTGCGGGTGCCGCCAAGGGTGATCACATTGCGGCCGCTGTCCACGTTGACGATCGCATTGGGCCGCGCATACGGCTCCAGCACCTTCTTCATCTCGGTGGCCGAGATGTACTGCAGCGGCACCACCCGCACCTCGAACCCGCGCGCACTGGACGCCGGCGCGGTACTCGGCGCGACGGTACCAGCCAAGGCCTGGTCGGCGGCAACGATGTTGTAACGGCCGCCGCTGTAGACCATGCGCGCGTTGTTCCAGCCCAGCACCATCTCCAGCAGGTTCAACGCCTGCGCCGAGGACACCGGCTTGGGCGTGGCCAGGGTCACGGTGCCCTGTACGCCCGGGGCGATGACGTAGTTCTGGCCCAGCATGTCGCCGAGGATCGCCTTGACCACCGCGTGCACCGACTCGCCTTCGAAGTTGAAGGTGGCGGTGCCGTTGCCGGCCTGCGACAGCGATGGTGATGCGGCGGCGGCCGCGCTGCGGTTGATCATGGTGCCGGTGCCCCGACGGATCACCGCCTGCGGCGCGCCGTCGGCCAGCGCCTCGGCATCGACGCCCTCGCGCGAGCCATCGCCGGCCACCACCTGATGCGTGCCATCGAGGTCTGCGTTGCGACGGACGTCCGGAGCCGGTACCGACGCACACCCGGCCAGCAGGGCCACGGCGAGGGACAGGCAGAAATGACGCGGGGAGAAAAGACGCAATGTCATGCTGTGCACTCTAGTTGTTCTGGCCGGAGCCGCCGGTGGGCGGTCGCTGCGACGGTTGCTGTTGTTGTTGCAGCTGCTGGCGGCGCGCCTGGATGCGCGCGCGGATGGCTTGCATCTGCGCGTCACTGGGGCCCTGTGCGGGCGCGTTCTGCGCGGCAGGTGCCGGCGGCGGTGCGGGCGCAGGGCCCGGCACGTTGACGGTGGCCTGCGCCGGTCGTGCGGCCTGCGGCGCTGCCATCGGCAACGGCGTAACGCCGGCACCGGCCGGCGGCACGGCGCCGTTGACCGGATTGCCCAGCACCGTGGGCGGCTCGCCGCCCTGGCCGTTGAACACGGTCAGTTCCAGGGTCTGCGTACCGCCGGGGCCGCTGACCGTGGCGCTGCGCGGCTCCAGCGCCAGCAGCTGCCAGCCGTTCACCGGCTCGCCATTGAGGCGCAGCCGCAACGACTGCTTCTGGTCGGTGGTGAGGATGGCCATGCTGAAGTCAGCGGTGAGCAGCACACCGGTCAGGCTCACTGCGCTGGACGCCCCAGGTTCGCTGCCGCCGAGCAGGTACGGGCGCGGCTTGCGATCCTCGGCGAACAACGGGCGCGCGCCGATCTGCGCATAGGCCTCGGCCGAGGCGATCCGCTCCGGCGCGGCTGCCGGCAACGCCGGCAGCGGCGACGCGCTGCGCTCACCATCGGCAGCGGCGGGAATGCGCCCGCCCAGGCCGAACAGGGTGGCGATCCAGATCGCGGCCGCCCACAGCATCGCGGTGGCCAGCCACCAGCTGCGCAGCGAAGACAGTTCAATCTTCATGGCTGTCCTCCCGGCCTTCGGCCGCGCGGCTCGCAGCGTCTGCCGCGTCGCTGGCCTGCTGCGTTGCTGCATCGGCGGTCGCCTGGGGATCATTCGGCACGGCCATCGCCGGTGCCGGACTCAGCCCGGTGCCGTCGGAGAGGCCCGGCGCTGCCGCAGTGACCGGTGCGCTGGCGGGCGCCGCGCCCGCGGTCGCATCGGCCATCGCATCCGGCTTGAGGTAGCCGACCAGTTCGAAGGACACATCCAGCCCGGTGCCGGTTTCATTGGGCGACTGCTGGAAGCGCTGCGCGAGCAAGTTGAGGTTGTTGATGAACAGCCGTGGGCTGCCCGTTTCCAGGGTGTACAACACCGCCGCCATTTCCGGGATGCCGCAGCGCAGGCGTACCTGCAGCGCAATACGCGGGAACTGCGCATCGCCGCTGGTGTCCTGCAGCGGCGAACGGTTGCTGATGGTGCAGCTGCGGTTGCCGGGACTGGCCGAGGCCACCGCGTCCTGCAGGCGCGAAGACAACGCGGCGGCGGCGGATTCGGCGGTCGCCTCGCGCAGGAAGCCGGGGCGCCCGGCCAGCGCGGCCTGCGCCTGCTGCAGGCCGCGCGCGACCGCAGCGCGCTGCTGCAGTTGGGCCTGCACGCGCTGGTCGCGCTCCTGCAGGTCGCTGATATCGGTGTTGATCGCCAGCAGCGGCCGGGTGAACCAGGGGTGCACCAGCACCAGGTAGGCCGCCGCGATCACCGCCAGCAGCAGCGCCAGCGCCAGCCAGCGGTCACGGCGTGTGGTCGGCATTGCCATTGGCAACCTCCGCGGCGGGGGCGGCAGCGGCCGGCTTGGCGACGGCCCCGGGCAATGGCTGCAGTTCGGCGGTGAGGGTGAAGCGGTCGCRCCCGGCGGCGCCCCCGTCGGCCTGCAGCACGCCGGTGAGGTTGACCTTGCGCCACAGCGGCGAGTCCTGCAGCAGCGGCACCAGCTGCGAAGCTTCGCGGCTGAGCCCGATCAACTGCAGCGAATCGCCTTCCACCGACAGCTTTTCAAGATAGGTGCCATCGGGCAGCAACCGGGTCAGTTCATTCCACAGTTCCACGGTGCTTGCGTGCGCGGTGCGTTTCTGTTCCAGGAACGCCGCGCCTTCCACCAGCGTCTGCAACTGCTGGCGTTCGGCGGCCACCTGGCGTGCATCACGCGCAGCGGCGT
>NZ_JBFULB010000403.1:0-3131 GCF_056400545.1 Stenotrophomonas sp. P5_A8
CGGCTGCTCCTGTCTCGGCTCTACCCTCCGGGGCGCGGCATCCCGGTAGAGCCGAGCCATGCTCGGCTGCTCTTGGCGCATACCGCGCGGCGCACGCGCCCTCAGACGGCAGCCGACCAACGGTCGGCTCTACCTCAGGCGGCCGTCCACACCGCCAACTCATACCCATCCGGATCGCGGAAATGAAACCGCCGCCCGCCGGGAAAATCGAACGCCGCCCGGCAGATTTCCGCCCCGGCCGCTTCCACCCGCTGCTGCGTGGCCGCCAGGTCATCGGCATACAGAATCACCAACGGCCCACCCGCGCGCACCGGCTCGTCCGTGGTGAACCCACCGCGCAACCGGCCATCGTCGAACTCGGTATAGCCCGGGCCGTAATCGGTGAACGACCAGCCAAACACCGCCCCATAGAACGCCTTGCTGCGGGCGATATCGGCCACGTTGAATTCGATGTTGTCGATGCGGCGATCGTTGCCGTGTGCTGTGCTCATCGCTGTTCTCGTATTGAAAGGAGCACCAGCATCGCCAGTTTCCGCGCGTCTGTCTTGAACAAAACGGCCAGTCAGCCGCGCCACTGCGCGCAGAGTTCGGCCGCACCGATTCCGGCCAGCGCCCGCACTTCCCGGCTCAGGTGCGACTGGTCCGCGTAGCCACCGTCGAACGCCAGCGCCGCCAGGCTGTCGCGTGGCCGCGCCCGCGCCAAACGCAGCACCCGTTGCAGGCGCAGGATCCGCTCCAGCATCTTCGGCCCGTAGCCGAACTGCGCATGGCACAACCGGCGCAGGCTGCGCGTACTCAGCTGCAGCGCCGTAGACACCGCCGCCAGGTCCATATTCCCCGCACGCACCTGGGCAAACACCTGCGCCGCCGCGGCATCGGCCGTGCCATTGCCAGCCAGCCCGGCCAGCTCCAGCGCGAACACCTGCTGCCGCACCTCGCTATCGCCCACCGCGTTCAACCGCGCCGCCATCCGCCGCGCCCGCACGCCCAGCACGTCCTCCAACGCCACCGCCGTCCCCACGATCTCCGACAGCGGCAGCCCCAACCATGCCTGCGCCGCACCCGGCTGAAACCGCGCGCCCAACACCTGCGCACCGGGCGTCAACTGCGGGTGCGCGGCCACCACGTCCGGGCCCACCACAAACAGCCGCCCATCGCGCCAGAGAATGTCCACGCAACCATCGGGCAGCACCGCCACCTCACCGCTGTGGCCCACCGGCAGATCGCTGCGCCACAGCTGCCCGAAGCTGCCGCGCAGCGCAGCCGGCGGCGCCCACTCGCGGTAGCGACCGGTAGCCCCGGCAACGCTGGGAAGTTCCGCAGGATTAGGACGGGAAGACATGCGCGGACGATAACGCATCACCGGACGCCGGACCGAACGCGCGTTAATTCCCGGGAGCAGGTAGAGCCGAGCCATGCTCGGCTGCCCTTCGCTCCGCCCGTACCAACGCATGGTCCACGCGCCCGCCGTGCACTGAACTCCGGTGTGAACCCCGGTGTGTTCAGGCCGCAGGTCTTCGGACGCACGCACCGCGCATTGCGCGGTTGCCGAGCATGGCTCGGCACTACCAAACGCGCGTTGATCCCCAAGAGAAGCGGTTGCCGCGCATGGCTCGGCACTACCCGCCCGCGCGCTTACTCCCGAGAGAAGGGTAGAGCCGAGCCATGCTCGGCTGCTCTTCGCCACAAAAAAAGACGCCGGGCAAGCCCGGCGTCTTCAAAAATCCTGCAGCGCCACTCACTGCGCCTTGATTGCCATCGCCTGAAGCCCGGTCCCATCCAGCTTCTGCTTGGCCTCCGCCAGCTCACCCGCGCTGCCATACGGCCCCATGCGCACGCGATACACCGTCTTGCCGTTGATCTGCGCCGATTCCACCCGCGCCGCCAAACCGATCATCGCCAGCTTGGCCTTGGTCGCCTCGGCGTCGCCAGACGCACCAAACGCGCCGGCCTGCAGGATATAGCGCACGTTGCTGGCCGCCGGCTCAGCCGCCGCAGCAGCAGGCGTCGCCGCAGCAGCCGCCGGCTTCGGTGCCGCCGGAGTAGCCGCTGCCGTCTGCGCCGGCGTCGTCGCCGGAGCCGTGGTTGCTGCCGGGCGTTCCGCCACCGGGGCGGGCAGCGGGGCGGTGCTCACTGCCGCAGGCGAGGTGGTTGCGGCGGTGCTGGTCGGCGCCGGTGCCGGTGGCAACGGACGGCCTTCCAACGCCGCCTGCGCGCGCTGCGCCTCGGCCTTGGCGCGGCGCTGATCTTCCGCACGCGCGCTGGCCGCCAGCTCCGCATCGGACATTTCCACTTCCTTGCCGGGCAGCAGGGTGTAGAAGTCGTACTGCGTGGCCGGCTTGGCCGGTTCGGCAGGCTTGGCCGCCGCACCCGGCTTGGGCAGCTCCGCGCCCACGTCGGTATCGGCGTCGCTTACCGGGGCCGGCTGGGCGTTCGGGTTCGGCTGCGGGCCAACCCGCAGGAAGCCATCACCGTCGTTCTTGAACAGGTTCGGTGCCGCCAAAAACACCACGGCCGCAATCGCCACACCCGCAACCAGCCACACCCATCCCGGTGTGCCCTGGCTGCTGTTGCGCCGTGCCTGGCTCTTGCCGCGTCGTGCTGCCATTTACTGCTTCTCCACTGCTTACATTTTTTCCGGGGCGGAAACGCCCAGGACGTTCAGACCATTGGCCAGCACCTGGCGCGCCGCGCACGCCAGCGTGAGCTTGGCATTGCGCTCGGCATCGTCAGCCACCAGCACCTGCGTGCCGTGATACCACGTGTGGAAGGCGTGCGCCAATTCACGCAGATACTGCGCGATCAGGTGCGGTTCCAGCGCGATACCGGCCGCTTCCACCACTTCCGGGAAGCGCGACATTTCCACCATCAGCCACAGCGAGGCGTCGTCGCTCAGCGAGGCCATGCCGGCAAGGCCTTCGCCCGGCGTGTAGCTCAGGCCCTTCTCCTGCGCCTGGCGCAGCAGGCTGCACACCCGGGCGTGCGCATACTGCACGTAGAACACCGGGTTGTCGTTGCTCTGCGCGCGGGCCAGGTCGATATCAAAGGTCAGCTGCGAATCGGGCTTGCGCGCGATCAGGAACCAGCGGGTCGCATCGCGGCCGGCTTCTTCGATCAGGTCACGCAGGGTC
>NZ_JBFULB010000404.1:0-3114 GCF_056400545.1 Stenotrophomonas sp. P5_A8
GTGATCCGGTGTGGCAGCTGCTTGAGATTCAACCCGATCCGCACGCGATACGCCGCGCTGGACCGCCAGTAGCTGAACAGTTCGATGGCGCTCTCGTCGGTGGCGGTGGCCGCGTTCAGGGCTTGGCGGCCTGTTCGATGCGCTGCTCGATCGCCCCGAAGATGCTCTCGCCGGCCGCGTCGAGCATTTCGATCCGGACCACGTCGGTGATCCGGTGTGGCAGCTGCTTGAGATTCAACCCGATCCGCACGCGATACGCCGCGCTGGACCGCCAGTAGCTGAACAGTTCGATGGCGCTCTCGTCGGTGGCGGTGGCCGCGTTCAGGGCTTGGCGGCCTGTTCGATGCGCTGCTCGATCGCCCCGAAGATGCTCTCGCCGGCCGCGTCGAGCATTTCGATCCGGACCACGTCGCCGAAGGACATGAACGGCGTGCTCGGCTTGCCGTCGCGCAGGGTTTCCACCGTGCGCTGTTCGGCGAAGCAGGACGCGCCCTTGCTGGTGTCCTCGTTGGCGATGGTGCCCGAGCCGACGATCGCACCGGCGCCCAGCGGACGGGTCTTGGCCGCGTGCGCAACCAGCTGGGCGAAGTTGAACTGCATGTCCACGCCGGCTTCCGGCGCGCCGAACCATTCGCCATTGATATGGGTGAGCAGCGGCAGGTGGACCTTGCTGTCCTGCCAGGCCTCACCCAGCTCATCGGGGGTGACGAACACCGGCGACAGCGCCGAGCGCGGCTTGGACTGCAGGAACCCGAAGCCCTTGGCCAGCTCGCCCGGGATCAGGTTGCGCAGCGAGACGTCGTTGACCAGCCCGACCAGCTGGATGTGGCCGGCGGCCTGTTCCGGGGTCACCGCCATCGGCACGTCGTCGGTGATCACCACGATCTCCGCCTCCAGGTCGATGCCGTAGTCCTCGCTGACCACCTTGACCGCGTCGCGCGGGCCGTAGAAGCCGGCGCTGGTGGCCTGGTACATCAACGGATCGGTGTAGAAGCTCTCCGGCACTTCGGCGCCCCGCGCACGGCGCACCCGCGCCACGTGCGGCAGGTAGGCGCTGCCGTCGACGAATTCATAGGCGCGCGGCAGCGGCGCGGCCAGCGCCTGCAGGTCGATGTCGAACACGCCGTCGGCGCTGCCGTCGTTGAGCGATTCGTACAGCGCGTTCAGGCGCGGCGCCAGGTGCGACCAGTCTTCCAGCGCCTGCTGCAGCGTGGTGGCGATGCCGGTGGCGCGCACGCCGTGGCGCAGGTCGCGCGAGACCACGATCAGGGTGCCGTCGCGGCCGCCTTCCTTCAAAGAACCAAGCTTCATGGGTGGGTATCCGGAATCGCGAAAATAGGTTTCAAGTGTAATCAAATGCGCGGTCAATCCAAGTCGCACTGCGCCAGAACGACGATAGCCCATGCGAATGATGCTGGGGTGGTCGCCTGCGACGGTCGCCCGGCCAACGGCCGGTCGTTACGGATTGCGACGGGCGCCGGGTAGCTCCGGATACGTCGGCGCTGGCGTCTCCAAGCTGAACAGGGGGATTTGGTACGGAACTCAACTATCCGCTAGACTATGCCGGTCTGCAGCGGCCGTCCGTTTCCCTTCGGGATCGCCGGCGATATGGATCATCGATCCGTCGCCCGCCCCCACTCCGACGCCATTCGTCATGCATACCAGTCTGCGCACCGCGCTGGCTGCACCCAATTCTCGCAGCGCGGTTTACGGGAACGCTCCGAGTCAGCCGATCACTCTGATCTGCCTCGCGTCCGGCCATTCGGCCTGGCGTTACTTTGTCTTTGGAGCTTCCACCCGATGTCTTTTGAATCCTTGGGCCTTGCCCCGTTCCTGCTGCGCGCGTTGGCCGAGCAGGGCTACGACACCCCCACCCCGATCCAGGAGCAGGCCATCCCGCTCGCCCTGGAAGGCCGCGACCTGCTGGCCGGCGCACAGACCGGTACCGGCAAGACCGCCGCGTTCGGCCTGCCGCTGCTGCAGCACCTGGGCACCAACCCGCAGGCCGTCGATGGCCCGCGCCGTCCGCGTGCACTGGTGCTGGCCCCAACCCGCGAGCTGGCCACCCAGGTGCATGACAGCCTGCGCGGCTACAGCAAGTACCTGCGCATCCCGAGCGCCTGCATCTACGGCGGCGTCGGCATGGGCAACCAGTTCGACGTGCTGCGCCGTGGCGTGGACCTGCTGGTCGCCTGCCCGGGCCGCCTGATCGATCACATCGAGCGTCGCAGCGTCGACCTTTCCGGCATCGAAATCCTGGTGCTGGACGAAGCCGACCGCATGCTCGACATGGGCTTCCTGCCGTCGATCAAGAAGATCCTCGCCAAGCTGCCGCGCCAGAACCGCCAGACCCTGCTGTTCTCGGCGACCTTCGAAGAGAGCATCAAGCAGCTGGCGCTGGAGTTCATGCGCAACCCGGAGCAGATCCAGGTCACGCCGAAGAACACCGTTGCCGAGAACATCAGCCACCGCGTGCACCCGGTCGATGGCCCGCGCAAGCGCGAGCTGCTGCTGCACCTTCTGGCCCAGGACAGCCGTGAGCAGACCCTGGTGTTCGGCCGTACCAAGCATGGCTGCGACAAGCTGGCCATGTTCCTGGACAAGTCCGGCATCAAGACCGCGGCGATCCACGGCAACAAGAGCCAGGGCCAGCGCCTGCGCGCACTGGGCGACTTCAAGGCTGGCCGCGTGACCGTGCTGGTGGCGACCGACATCGCCGCGCGCGGCATCGACATCAACGAGCTGCCGAAGGTCATCAACTATGACCTGCCGATGGTGGCCGAGGATTACGTGCACCGCATCGGCCGTACCGGCCGTAACGGCGCAACCGGCCAGGCGATCTCGCTGGTGGCCCAGGACGAGGCCAAGCTGCTCCGCCAGATCGTGCGCCTGCTGGACAAGGATATGGACATCCGCGATGTGCCGGGCTTCGAGCCGCAGACCCCGATCCGCTGGGGCAACAGCGCGCCGGGCAAGGCCGAGCTGCCGGGTGGCGATCGCTCGCCGCGCAAGCACGCACGTCGCCCGCACGCCGAGGCCCCGCGCCACGCCCATGCCGGCCCGAAGAAGGCCGGCGGCGCTCAGCGTGATGGCGCCGGTCGCGGTGCTCCGCGT
>NZ_JBFULB010000405.1:0-4140 GCF_056400545.1 Stenotrophomonas sp. P5_A8
GGGATGCACATTGGAAATGATCCCAGCAAGCGGGATGTCGTCGAGCCGGTTTAAGCTCTCAAGACCAAAGCTTTCAGAAAATCCTTCGTCGATGGTGAAGCAATCTTGAGTAAGGTCCCAACTCCATGTCCCGACGATGGCGCCAGCAGCCAGTGCAAGCTGCACGCGTTCTGCATCACGCGCGGCGACGAGTTTGGCTTCAATCGCTTTGTCTCGCTCCAGTGTACGAGAATCGATTGCCTCGGCTAGGCTGATGTTCTTTCGGCTGAGCAGCTTGTGACGAGCATCTCTTGTGTGGTTGGCGATAACTTGATCGCTGGTTTCGATGGCGACATTCAGTATCCCAACGATGGAGCTATCTTCTCCAAAGACCGGGGAGGCCGTGGCATTCCAGTAGGTGGTTTGGCGAACACCCGACCGGGTCATGGGAAGGAGGATCTCGTTGCTCCCAAACCCTTTGCCGCTGGTCATGACCTCGGCGAACGCATCGGCAATCGGGGCGTAAGTTTCTCCCCATACCTCCTTCACGGGCCTCCCCAGCGCCCAAGGGTGCCGGTCCCCAAGCATCATGCGATAGGCATCGTTGTAAAGAAGCCGGAGCTCCGGTCCCCAGAGCACCGCACCCAGCAGGGTTGAGTTGAGGACAAAACCCAAGGAGGTTCGTAGGGACTGGGGCCAAGCCTCGGGTGCACCCATCGGCGTCTGATCCCAAGCATAGGAGCGGAAGAACTCCCCCATCTGTCCTCCCGCTGAGAGAAAACTGAGCGCTTCTGACTTCGGGCCAATGGAAGGGGACATCGTTTGGGCTCACACCGGGTCGTCGTTGATGCCGTAGTGTCTCATGCCGACCGCGAGGCCGACTCGACGACGGTAGGTTCTGTACGCTGGAGCGTGGTCTGCCTCGTCCCTCGAGCAGGCGAACGATCCCAACTCGCGCACTCACGCCACTTTTTACCTGTTCCTGCCTGTACCTATCGCAAAAGCATGAAGTATGCGACCCGGCTGGTCATGCTCACATGCTTTTCTTAGTGCATATGGTAGGCGCGCCCGCTGTATCAAGAGCTAGCTGAGGCAAATCGATAGGATAAATCTCTCGATTCGGGGCTTAAGATTGTTCGTGGGGCGCCGCTACTTTCCAATCGCCGCTCTCAGACCGCCGCCTTGCTCGATGCTCCCTTCAAAGCCGCTCCTATCAGGACTTTCCGCATGCTCCTATTCGGCGATGCAATGCGGCGAGCATTGGGCTTCGCAGACTCCAGTGGAGATTAGGGGCTCAGGGTGTAATAGAGATTGGGGCGCAGTTGGTTCGGCGCGGGCGGCGTGACGCTCAGAGACGTTAGCTGCCAAGGATGTCCCAGCCTTTGACGATCGGTCTTGGCATTGCCCCCTCGGAGTGCGGCCCCTCACCGACTTGTCTGCCAACGCTGCGGCCCTTTAGGTGTGCTGGCCGCGCGGCGAACGATGGCTGCGGCTAACACAGGGGCTGAAGTCAAGCGGCAATTTCAATCTCCCGGCCGGTGAAACGCTTTGGAGGATGTTGTGAAAGCGGGTTTTGGTATGCGATGGATGCGACTCAACCGAAAACCAGAAAAGAACAAAGTCGGTAGGCATGTCGCAACTTAACGAGCAGGATCAACCTTGATGAATTGGTTCAAAAATCTAAGAATTTCCCAGAAATTGATGCTGGCCTTCGCGGTGACCACCGCCATGACGTTGGCCTTGGGCGTGTTTACGGTCATTCGCGCCTCCCAGTCCAAGCAGGAGCTGTCGCGTATTGCAACAGTGTGGGCGCCCGGCAACTATGCCATAGGTGAAATGCGTGCGCAGTTGGGCGACCTCCGGATCTACGAGATATCCCAAGTTAACGAAATCGCCTCCCCTCAGGTGGTGTCAGAGTATGAGGGGCGAATCAAGGCAAGTAAGGCCAAGATCGACGAGCTAGTGCTTCAATACCAGGCGTCTTTCGCGAACAAGGAAGACGAGGCGTTGTTCAACCCTGTCATGCAATCGTTGGCGGAATACTTCGCCATRCATGACACGCTTCGCGACGCCGTGGTCGCCGGCGATGTCGAAGAGGCCAAGCGGATTTCCAACACCGAGTCCCGTGCCAAGCGCGTCGCCTTGTTCAAGAACATGGAGAAGGTCAGCGAATACAACCTCGACGGAATGAAGACCGAGCTGGCTACGAACGCGGCCAGCTTGGATAGGCTGATGTCCATCACCGCCGTAGTTGTACTGGTGCTTTGTGTGGTTGCCAGCGTTCTGGGCTGGGCAATCAGCCGTTCGGTAACCCGCCCAATTGGTCAAGCACTTGAGGCCATTCGTAACGTCGCGAAGGGCAATCTGGCTGTGCGCACCGACTACTACAGCCGGGACGAAGCAGGTCAAATGCTGGTATCCCTGCGCGAGATGGTCACAACTTTGGATCGGTTCTCCAGCGACACCAAGGTGATGATCAAGAAGCATGAATCCGAAGATATCTCGCATCGTATTCCTGAAGACCTGCCGGGGGTGTATGGTGAACTAGCCAAGGGCATGAACACCATGGTATTCGAGCACCTCAATGCCATCTTGGATGCCGTTGCGGTGCTCAACGAGTACGCTGCGGGCGACCTGCGCCGGGATGCGCGCCGACTGCCTGGCTCGCGAGCTTTGCTTCACGAATCCATGGACGCAGCCAAGGCTAGCCTCCTGGCCATCAACACGGAGGTCAAGCGCTTGGCGGTTTCGGCCGCCGACGGCGACTTCTCGGCTCGTGGCGACTCGTCCGTGTTTCAGCATGACTTTGCCATCATGGTGGGCGACCTCAATCGCTTGATGGAGACTGCGGACCACAGTTTGGAGGCAGTTTCCAACTTGCTCCGTGCAATTGCGTCGGGTGACCTGACGCAGCGTATGGAAGGGGACTTCCGAGGGGTGTTCGCCACCATGAGCGAGGACGCAAACGCAACCATCGCGCAGCTGACAGGCATGGTTTCGCGCATTCAAGTTGCGTCTTCGGCGATCAATACCGCCTCGTCGGAGATTGCGTCCGGCAATGATGATCTGTCGCGCCGCACCGAGCAGCAGAAGAAGTCAAGGCCTTGATCGAGGATTCGGTAGCCAAGGTTGCCCATGGATCTGAACTTGCAGATCAGGCGGGTCAGACAATGACGGAGATCGTCAGCTCGGTGGCGGAAGTTTCGAGCATCATCGACGAGATCTCCGCAGCGTCCCAGGAGCAGGCTTCGGGGATCGAGCAGGTGAACCAAGCCGTGGCGCAGATGGACGAAACGACGCAGCAGAACGCGGCGCTTGTGGAGGAGGCAACGGCAGCCGCCCGTGCAATGGAAGATCAGTCGGTTCAGCTGGCAGATGCCGTGTCGGTCTTTAGGCTGGAAACTGGTGGCGATCCTCGCTCTCCGAGTAAAGAAGCGGGAAATGAAGCGAAACATTGTGGAGCACGTGCTGCGGCTACCGCCCTGCGCGTCAAGCTTCCCAACGGTGCTTCTCCTGCTGCTAATTCTAGAAGCCCGAACCCAGTTCTGGCCGCTGCAGAGACGACGCATTGGCAAGAGTTTTGATGGAGGCGGTTTGCCAGTTCTAAATTTGGTTTGACTTGGACTCGTCCTTTGGCAGGGTGGATGAGGGCGAGCCCGGGCAGGCTGAAAGGCATGCTTGATCGTCTTCCTTGCTAAGCTTTTCGGGGGGGGACCTCCTCCAGAGCGTCGGCCGGGGTCAGCCGCTAGTGCAGCTGGCCATGGTCCGGCGGACGGTGCGCGATGGATACCAGCAACGCTTTAGGGAGACGCACGTTGCCGAGCGTAGCGTTGCCGCCCATTCTTCAGGGCCTACTGGGTAAGCTGCGCGTAGAGCACCAAAAGCATCATGGGAAGAGTGCTTAGCGCCGTGATCGCCCAAAACGCGCCCAGCACGGTCAATGGCGTCATGATCCACCACTGCCACCAAGTGAACCCATGATCGCGTTGCCGAGCCTCCCAGGCTGCTGCAGGGTGAAACCGTTCTACCTTCCGCGTTCCTCGCCGGGCCATCAGCGGCCCGACAATGAACCCGAAAGGTCCCATGAAGAGCAGGGACAGCGAATACCACCAGAAGAACCGGTTTCGTGGGGTCATCAGCCTTCGCTGGTTCACCTGAGAG
>NZ_JBFULB010000406.1:0-3059 GCF_056400545.1 Stenotrophomonas sp. P5_A8
GCGCAACAACGAGGTGCTCAACCAGTGGCTGGCGGGCAGCGACAAGGCCGCCATCGATGGCCTGGTCGGCAAGCTGGCCGGCACGCAGCTGGGCAGCCTGGACGAGCGCCTGAAGTGGTTCAAGGCCGACCGTGCCGCCTTCGAAGCCAGCACCGATCCGGCCATCCAGTACGCGGTGGCGGTGATGCCGGCGCTGCTCAAGCAGGAAGAACAGAAGAAGACCCGCGAAGGCGAGTCGCTGGTCTCGCGCCCGCTGTATCTGCAGGCATTGGCCGACTACAAGAAGAGCAAGGGCGAGTTCGTCTATCCCGACGCCAACCTGTCGCTGCGCATCACCTTCGGCAACGTGATGGGGTACACCCCGAAGGACGGCGTGGCCTACACCCCGTTCACCACGCTGGAAGGCGTGGCCGCCAAGGAAACCGGTGCCGATCCGTTCGACTCGCCCAAGGCGCTGCTCGATGCGGTCAAGGCCAAGCGTTACGGTGGCCTGGAAGACAAGCGCGTCGGCTCGGTGCCGGTGAACTTCCTGTCCAACCTGGACATCACCGGTGGCAACTCCGGCTCGCCGGTGCTCGATGCCCACGGCAAGCTGGTCGGCCTGGCCTTCGATGGCAACTGGGAATCGGTCAGCTCCAACTGGGTGTTCGATCCGGTGATGACCCGCATGATCGCCGTCGACAGCCGTTACATGCAGTGGATCATGCAGGAAGTGGCGCCGGCGCCGCAGCTGCTGAAAGAGCTGAACCTGGCCAAATAAGCCCCTCCCGACCCCGCGGCGAACACCGCGGGGTTTTTCGTTGCGGGTTGCCGGCCGTTGGCTGGCAACCACGCGATGTCAGGTGCGGGCAAGCGCCACCCCGACCCCTCGCAGACCGATGGTCGCGACGGCGGCAGCCGGGCAGGGCACGGGGTATCATGCGTGTCCCCTCGATCATTCACATCTTGTGAACGATTGCGACCGCATTCCTCCCCCCAAGGACTCCCAGTACGCATGCGCATCCTGCTTGCCCGCCACGGTGAAACACCGTGGAATGCCGAAGGCCGCTACCAGGGCCAGATCGATATCCCGTTGTCGCCGATCGGCGAAGCCCAGGCACAGGCCCTCGGGGAGCGCCTGAAGTCGGTCGATATCACCCGTGCGGTGGCGTCGCCGCTGTCGCGTGCACAGCGCACCGCACAGTTGGCCCTCGGCGCCGAACGTGCGCCGATGTTGCTGACCGAACCGGACCTGCAGGAAATCGCCCACGGCGAGTGGGAAGGCCTGCTCGCCAGCGAAATCAATGAAAAGGATCCGTCGCGCCTGCAGGCCTGGCGCAACGAGCCGGACACCGTGCTGATGCCCGGCGGCGAATCGCTGCGACTGGTGCTGGAGCGCAGCTGGCGCGGCCTGGCCCGCGCGGCCGAAGGTCTCGGCGAGCACGACACTTTGCTGGTGGTCGCCCATGACGCGGTCAACCGCGTGATCCTGTGCCGCATCCTCGGCCTGCCGCTGTCGCGGCTGTGGACCTTCCGCCAGGCGCCGACCACGTTGAACCTGCTCGAAGGCGTCGACCTGGACCAGCTCGAAGTGGTGCGCCTGAACGATTGCGCCCACCACACGCCGTTCTTCGGCGAAGCCAAGCACCGCGCACTGTAATCCTCTGACCCACTGATCCAACGCCCATGACCACCGTCGCCCCGCAGACCCTCACCGACTGGCTCACCTACATCGAGCAGCAGCATCCGGCCACCATCGACATGGGCCTGGAGCGCGTCCGCAACGTGGCGCAGGCGATGGGACTGGGGCAGCCGGGCACGCACACCATCGTGGTCGGCGGCACCAACGGCAAGGGCTCTACCGTCGCCTTCATCGAGGCGATCGCGCGTGCGGCCGGCTGGAAGGTCGGTGCGTATACCTCCCCGCATCTGCTGCGCTACAACGAGCGCGTGCGCATCGATGGCCAGGACGTGTCCGATGATGCGCTGACCGCTGCCTTCCAGGCGATCGAAGCGGCGCGTGGCAGCACCACGCTGACCTATTTCGAGTACGGCACGCTGGCGGCACTCAAGCTGTTCGGCGATGCCGGCCTCGATCTGGCCGTGCTGGAAGTCGGCCTGGGGGGACGTCTGGACGCGGTGAACATCGTCGATGCCGATGTGGCGGTGATCACCACGGTGGATATCGACCACAGCGACTGGCTGGGCGAGGACCGCGAAGCCATCGGCGTGGAGAAGGCCGGCATCATCCGCGGCTGGAAGCCGGTGATCCTGGGTGAAACCGATCCGCCGTCCAGCGTGCTGGCCCGCGCATATCTGCTGGGTGCCAACGCGATCCGCGGTGGCAGCGACTTCTTCGTCGATGTGATCGATGCGCAGACATGGTGCTGGCGTGATGTCGGCTTCCGCATCGAGCTGCCGACCCCGGCGCTGCGCGGCCCGATCCAGCTGCGCAACGCCGCCTCGGCGATTGCCGCGCTGCGTACGCTGGATATGCCGCTGTCGCGCACGGCGATCGCCGAAGGCGTGGCCGCCGCGCGCATCCGCGGCCGCCTGCAGGGTGTTGATCGCGGCGGCGTGGAAGTGCTGGTCGATGTCGGCCACAACCCGCAGGCCGCGCGCGAACTGGCCGCCGCGTTGAGGGCGGCGCCGGTGTCCGGCCGTACCGTGGCCGTGTTTGCCGCGTTGCAGGACAAGGACGCCGTTGGCGTGGTCCAGGCAATGGCCGGGCAGGTCGATGCCTGGCACCTGGCCGGCCTCGACGGCGCCCGCGCGCAGAGTGCGCAGGCGCTGCAGGCGCGGCTGCAGAACACCGCTGCCGCAAGCGCCCGCCGCCACGCCACCGTGGCCGATGCGCTGGGTGCGGCCGTCGCCGATGCTGCAGCCGGTGACCGCGTGCTCGCGTTCGGTTCGTTCCATACCGCTGCACAGGCGCTGCAATGGCTGGACGCTGCCGGCTGACCCGCGCCCGCCACCCCGCTGCGGCCGTTCAGCCGCAACAGACGCCGCTCACGCGGACACCCGTATAATCGCCGTGGCATTCCGCCGCGCCGCCCCTGCCTGCCTTCCGTGGATACTCC
>NZ_JBFULB010000407.1:0-3054 GCF_056400545.1 Stenotrophomonas sp. P5_A8
GGCCGAGACGATGCGCCGCATCGCCTTCGGCGAATCGGTCAGCTCGCTGTACGTGGATTGATTTTTTTCCGGCCACCGGCAACGGTGGTCGGGTCCCGGGTACGTCTGGTCGCGGACGTGCCCTCATTCGCCAAGCCCTCGGGCAAGGCACCAACTGGTAGTCAATACAATGTCCAAGACCCATGAAATCAAGGTCACCGCTCGTGACGTGCAGGGCAAGGGTGCGAGCCGCCGCCTGCGTCACGCCGGCGTGATCCCGGCCGTCGTGTACGGCGGCGAAGCCGCGCCGATCAACATCAACCTGGACCACAACCAGATCTGGCTGGCCCAGCAGAACGAGTGGTTCTACTCGTCCATCCTGAACCTGAACCTGGACGGCCAGGTCACCAAGGTGCTGCTGCGTGACATGCAGCGCCACCCGTTCAAGCAGCTGATCATCCACCTGGATTTCCTGCGCGTGAACGAGAACGAGGCCCTGACCGCCAACGTCCCGCTGCACTTCATCAACGAAGACACCTCGCCGGCTGGCAAGGCTGCCGACGTCGTGGTCACCCACGAACTGAAGGAAGTGACTGTCACCTGCCTGCCGAAGGACCTGCCGGAGTCGATCGACGTCGACCTGAGCGAGCTGAAGGCTGGCGACGTGGTCTACCTGTCGGATATCAAGCTGCCCAAGGGCGTTGAGATCCCGGCCCTGGCCCAGGGCAAGGACCATGACGATGCGATCGTCACCGCCAAGCACGGCAAGGAAGACGCTGCCGACGAAGCGCCGGCCGCAGAGTAAGGTATTGCGGCGCCTGTCCTCCGGGGCAGGCGCCGTTTCTGTATGTACCGGCACAGGGCGGGTACCGACGAAGAAGAGTGATGACAGGATTGCGATTGATCGTTGGTCTGGGCAACCCCGGACCCGAGCACGCCCAGACCCGGCACAATGCCGGGTTTCGTTTCATTGACGCCCTGGTCGCACAGGCCGGCGCGCGTTGGAGCGTGGACAGCAAGTTGTTCGGCGAGACCGCCAAGGTCGACATCGCCGGGCAGGCGGTGTGGCTGCTCAAGCCCGGCACCTTCATGAATCTCAGTGGCAAGTCGGTTACTGCCGCACAGCGTTTCTGGAAGATCGAACCGGAACAGACCCTGCTGGCGCACGATGAGCTGGACCTGCCGCCCGGCGTGGCACGGCTCAAGTTCGACGGCGGCCATGGCGGCCAGAACGGCCTGCGCGACACCATCCGCCTGCTGGGCCACGGCCGGTTCCACCGCCTGCGCATCGGCATCGGTCACCCCGGTCACAAGGACCGCGTGGTGCCGTGGGTGCTGGGCCGCGCGAGCAAAGAAGACGATGTGCTGATCGGCCACGCCATCGACGATGCGATCGACGTGCTGCCGCTGGCGGTATGCGGCGATTACAGTGAGGCGATGAAGCGCCTGCACACCCCGAAATAACCACGGTGTACCGATCCACGGTCGGTACCTACCACCCCAGAGGCTGTCAAAGATGGGTATCAAATGCGGCATCGTCGGTCTGCCCAACGTCGGCAAATCGACCCTGTTCAATGCGCTGACCAAGGCGGGCATCGCCGCGGCCAACTTCCCGTTCTGCACGATCGAACCGAACGTCGGCATCGTGCCGGTGCCGGACCCGCGCCTGAACGAACTGGCCGCGATCATCAACCCGCAGAAGGTCATCCCGACTGCAGTGGAGTTCGTGGACATTGCCGGCCTGGTCGCCGGTGCCGCCAGTGGTGAAGGGCTGGGCAACAAGTTCCTGGCCCACATCCGCGAGGTGGACGCGATCACCCACGTGGTGCGCTGCTTCGAGAACGCCGACGTCATCCACGTCAACAACAAGGTCGACCCGCTGTCGGACATCGATACCATCGATACCGAACTGGCCCTGGCCGATCTGGACAGCGTCGAAAAGGCGCTGAATCGCGCCGAGCGCGCCGCCAAGGGCGGCGACAAGGAAGCGGCCGCGCGCAAGCCGGTGCTGGCCAAGCTGCAGGCTGCGCTGGCCGACGGCAAGGCCGGTCGTACCGCCGGCCTGGACGAGGAAGAGAAGGCGCTGGTCCGCGACCTGTTCCTGCTGACCCTCAAGCCGGTGATGTATATCGCCAACGTGCTGGAAGACGGCTTCGAGAACAACCCGCACCTGGACGCCGTGCGCGCCCGTGCCGCCGAGGAAGGCGCGCAGGTGGTGCCGGTGTCGGCGGCGATCGAGGAAGAGCTGTCGCAGCTGGACGACGAAGACCGCGACACCTTCCTGGCCGACCTGGGCCTGTCCGAGCCGGGTCTGAACCGCGTGATCTACGCCGCTTACCAGCTGCTGGGCCTGCAGACCTACTTCACCGCTGGCGTGAAGGAAGTCCGCGCCTGGACCGTGCGCAAGGGCGCCACCGCGCCGCAGGCCGCCGCGGTGATCCACACCGACTTTGAGAAGGGCTTCATCCGCGCTGAAACCATCGCCTATGACGACTTCATCAAGTACAAGGGCGAAGCCGGCGCCAAGGAAGCCGGTCGCCTGCGCCTGGAAGGCAAGGAATATCGCGTCCAGGAAGGCGACATCCTGCATTTCCGCTTCAACGTCTGATCGCATCGCCGGTTGATGCCTGCAACGCCCCGCCTTGAGCGGGGCGTTTGCGTTGGTGGCGCGCGATCCCGTGCGCTGGATAAAAAATCACCACTGCTGAGAATGCCCGGCAGGTGGGGCTCTGCACCACTTGTCCACAACAAACGCCCATCGCTCTCCACCTCCCATGTGGAAAACCTGGCCCGGTGGCGCCGGCCGTTGGCCGGCAACCACGCAATCCTCCACCGCAGACCACGTGGACAATTAATGACCACGCGTGGAAACCCTTGCCGCGTACCGCTTACGCAGGGTTGTCCACAACAAACCCCCACCGCTTTGCCCAGGCGCTGTGGAAAACCGCGTCAGCACCTGGACAAAAAAACGCCACGCCCCGAAAACGTTGGCGTGGCTGGCTTGCACCGACTTGTCCACATCAAACCCCCACGGCTTTCCACGCGGGGTGTGGAAAAGCCACATGCGTGCAGGGG
>NZ_JBFULB010000408.1:0-3049 GCF_056400545.1 Stenotrophomonas sp. P5_A8
CGCATGCACTTCACGGCGACGGTGGGATAACGGCTCCCGAACCAGCGGACAACTGCGTCCGCGATGGCATTCCACCAATGGCCGGGCCCCGTCCCGGCCGCCTTGATTGGAGACCACGATGTCCGCCTCCGCCGTCACACCCCCCGAACCGACCGCCACTGTCCGGCGCACGCGCCACGGACTGATCACTCTCCTGTCGATCGTGCTGGTCCTGCTTGGCCTGGTGCTGGGCGGTCTGGGCGCGTGGCTGGCCGGCCTCGGCGGCTCCTGGTACTACGTGCTGGCCGGTATCGGGCTGCTGGTGTCCGGCGTGCTGCTGTGGGGCAATCGGCGTGCCGGCGCGCTGTGGTTCGGCCTGGTCTTCCTAGGTACGCTGCTGTGGACATGGTGGGAATCCGGCGGCGATTACTGGCGCTGGGTGCCGCGGCTGGGCCTGATCGTCGGCATCGGTTTCGTGCTGTCGCTGCTGCTGCCCACGCTGGACCGCCCGGTATCGCGCAAACTGTCGCGCAGCCTCGCCGGTGTGCTGGCGGTGGTGTTCGTGGCGGCGTTCGTGCTGGCCTTCGTGCCCCACGGCATCACCGCCGCCGAGGGCGACTTCCCCGATGCGATGACCAGCACCGGGCTGGCGCCCACATCTGATGCGCCACTGCAACCGGCCGACAAGCCGGCTGACGGCGACTGGGCGGCGTACGGTCGCAACAACGCCGCCACCCGGTTCTCGCCGCTGCAGCAGATCACCCCGGACAACGTAGGCAAGCTCGAGCAGGCCTGGCTGTTCCGCACCGGCGACCTGCCCGAAAAGCGCTGGGGCGCGGAGACCACGCCGCTCAAGGTCGGTGACAGCCTGTACCTGTGCACCGCGCGCAACCAGCTGGTGGCGCTCAATGCCGCCGACGGCACCGAGCGCTGGCGCTTCGACCCGAAGATCAAAGACAAGTCGATTCCGTACACGGCCGCGTGCCGTGGCGTGTCGTACTACGAGGTGCCGGCCACCGCACAGGCCAGCGCCGATGCCGACGTCGCCGCCGACCTGGCCAATGCCGCACCAGGCGTACCGGTGCTTACCCAATTGCCGCGCGGTGCCTGCTCGGCGCGCATCATCGAAGGCACCCTCGATGGCCGCCTGATCGCGGTGGATGCCGCCACCGGCAAGCCATGCGCCGGCTTCGGCAACAACGGCCAGGTCGACATCACCCTGGGCATGGGCGACAGCCCGGCCGGCTATGTGTCCATCACCTCACCGCCGGCAATCGTGCAGGGCGTGATCGTCACCGGCCACCAGGTGCTCGATGGCCAGCGTCGCGATGCGCCGTCCGGCGTGATCCAGGCCTATGACGCCGTCACCGGCAAGCTGCGCTGGGCGTGGGACATGGACCAGCCGGAACTGACCGGCCTGCCCGCGCAGGGCAAGACCTACACGCGCGGTACGCCGAACATGTGGACCACCGCCACCGGCGATGACCAGCTTGGCCTGGTCTACCTGCCGATGGGCAATTCGGCCGGCGATTACTGGAGTGGCTCGCGCACCGAAAACCAGAACAAGTACGCCACCTCGCTGGTGGCCATCGACGTCAACACCGGCAAGCCGGTCTGGCATTTCCAGGCCGTGCGCAAGGACGTGTGGGACTACGACATGGGCTCGCAGGCAACCCTGATCGATTACCCGACCGCCGCCGGCAAGGTGCCCGCGCTGCTGCTGCCGACCAAGCAGGGCGACATGTACGTGCTCGACCGCCGCACCGGCCAGCTGCTGACCCCGGCCGAGGAGCGCAAGGTGCCCACCGGCGGCGTCGAACCCGACCAGCGCTCGCCGACCCAGCTGTTCTCGCTGTACCACACGCTGCGCAAGCCGGACCTTACCGAGCGTGACATGTGGGGTATCACCCCGATCGACCAGCTGGTGTGCCGCATCCAGTTCCGCAAGGCCAGCTACCAGGGGTTCTATACCCCGCCGGAAGCCGATCGTCATTCCATCGAATACCCCGGCTACAACGGGGGGTCGGACTGGGGCAGCGTCGCGGTCGATCCGCGACGCGGGGTGATCGTGGCCAATTACAACGACATGCCCAACTACAACCTGCTGGTGCCCCGCGCCAAGGCCGACAAGCTGGGCTGGGTGCCGCGCGAGGATGTGCGCGCCGACAAGGGCGGTGCCGAAGGCGCGGGCGATCCGCAGATCGGCACGCCGTATGCCATCGACGTCAACGCCGGTTGGCGCCTGCCGTTCACCAAACTGCTCTGCAAGCAGCCGCCCTACGGTGGCATCCGCGCGGTCGACCTGCGCACCGGCAAGACCCTGTGGGACCGACCGTTCGGCAGCGCGCGCGGCAACGGGCCGTTCGGCATCCGTTCCGGTCTGCCGATCGAGATCGGCACGCCCAACAACGGCGGTTCGGTGGTCACCGCCAGCGGCCTGATCTTCATCGCGGCGGCCACCGATGACCTGCTGCGCGCCATCGACCTGAAGACCGGCAAGGAACTGTGGCACGCCAAGCTGCCGGCCGGCGGCCAGGCCAACCCGATGATCTACGCATTCGGCGGACGCCAGTACGTGGTGATCATGGCTGGCGGGCATCACTTCATGGAAACCCCGGCGGGCGATTACGTGATTGCCTACGCGTTGCCGAAGTAAGTGATAAGGGCAGGAGTGACCGTATCGATTACGATGCGGTCACTTCACGCTATCGCCAACGACCATGAGCACGACCAGCGCCGCGCGTTGTCTACTGGGATCCCTGTGGTGCGTGCTGGCACTCACCGTTGACGCCGCCGCCAGCGCTCGGACGTCGGCCGAGGCATTGGCCGACTGGGAAGCGAACGGCCGCCTCGAGGGCCTGGCGCGACCCGATGCGGTCTGCCAGGATTTTCTGCAGACCATCGGACGCAAGCCCGACACCGTCGAGTATCTCGGCTGCGACCAGGACGACGCGTCCTACCTGCAGCCGATGACGGCCCACTACCGGGTCAGCGGCGCGTCCGCGGCGGAGGTTGAAACCTACCTGCAGCAGACCTTCGGCATGCCCGCGCTGAGCTATCTGTGCTGCGG
>NZ_JBFULB010000409.1:0-3011 GCF_056400545.1 Stenotrophomonas sp. P5_A8
GGCGACTGCTACGACCGTTACCTGGTGCGCGTGGCCGAGATGCGCGAGTCCAACCGCATCATCAAACAGTGCGTCACCTGGCTCAAGGCCAACCCCGGCCCGGTCATGGTCAAGAACTTCAAGGTCGCGCCGCCCAGCCGCGAAGACATGAAGGACGACATGGAAGCGCTGATCCATCACTTCAAGCTGTTCAGTGAAGGCTACTGCGTCCCGGCCGGCGAAACCTACGCCGCCGTCGAAGCGCCCAAGGGCGAGTTCGGCTGCTACCTGATGTCTGATGGTGCCAACAAGCCGTTCCGCGTGCACCTGCGCGCGCCGGGCTTCGCCCATCTGTCCTCGATCGACTCGATCGTGCGCGGGCACATGCTCGCCGACGTGGTCGCCATGATTGGTACCTACGATCTGGTGTTCGGCGAGGTGGACCGGTGATCGCATCCGCTTGCACGATGCCTGACACCCGCCGGCTGTTGCCGGCGCTGCAGGTTCTGGTTTTTAACGATTTCGTATTCGCTGAGGTCGGCCGATGAAGGCGACAGGTAATTTCGAGGCGGCGCGCGACGTCGACCCGATGGTGGTCTTGAACGACAAGACCCGTGCGCACATCGATCACTGGCTGGCCAAGTTCCCGCCGGATCGCAAGCGCTCGGCTGTCCTGCAGGGCCTGCACGCCGCACAGGAACAGAACGCAGGCTGGCTGACCGACGAGTTGATCGCCGGCGTCGCCAAGTACCTGGACCTGCCGCCGGTGTGGGCCTACGAAGTGGCCAGCTTCTACTCGATGTTCGAGCTGGAGAAGGTCGGTCGCCACAACGTTGCCTTCTGCACCAACATCAGCTGCTGGTTGAACGGCGCCGAAGACCTGGTCGCGCACGCCGAAAAGAAGCTCGGCTGCAAGACCGGTCAGTCCACCGCCGACGGCCGCATCTACCTCAAGCGCGAAGAAGAATGCCTGGCCGGTTGCGCCGGCGCGCCGATGATGGTCATCAATGGCCATTACCACGAGCGCCTGACCGTCGAGAAAGTCGACGAGCTGCTGGACGGGTTGGAGTAAGACATGGCACATCATCACGCACCCAGTGGTCCGGTCGGTCCCGCACCGTTGCCGCACCAGGTGGTCTACACCACCCTGCATTACGACACTCCGTGGTCGTATGAGAGCTACCTCAAGACCGGTGGCTATGCCGCGCTGCGCAAGATCCTCGAAGAGAAGATCTCGCCGGAGCAGGTCATCGAGATGGTCAAGCAGTCCAACCTGCGCGGCCGTGGYGGCGCGGGCTTCCCGACCGGCCTGAAGTGGTCCTTCATGCCCAAGGGCACCATGCAGAAGTACATCCTGTGCAACTCGGATGAATCCGAGCCGGGGACCTGCAAGGACCGCGACATCCTGCGCTACAACCCGCATTCGGTCGTGGAAGGCATGGCGATCGCCTGCTACGCCACCGGCTCGACCGTGGGCTACAACTACCTGCGCGGTGAGTTCCACCACGAGCCGTTCGAGAACTTCGAACAGGCCCTGGCCGACGCGTACGCGAACGGCTGGCTGGGCAAGGACATCCTCGGCAGCGGCGTGGACATCGATATTTACGGTGCGCTGGGCGCCGGCGCCTACATCTGCGGCGAAGAAACCGCGCTGATGGAATCGCTGGAAGGCAAGAAGGGCCAGCCGCGCTACAAGCCGCCGTTCCCGGCCAACTTCGGCCTGTACGGCAAGCCGTCGACGATCAACAACACCGAGACCTATGCCTCGGTGCCGGCGATCATCCGCAACGGCCCGGAATGGTTTGCAGGCCTGAGCCTGACCAAGAACGGCGGCCCGAAGATCTTCTCGGTCTCCGGCTGCGTGCAGAAGGGCGGCAACTTCGAAGTGCCGCTGGGCACCACCTTCGACGACCTGCTGGAAATGGCCGGTGGTCTGAAGCCGGGCCGCACCCTCAAGGGCGCAGTCCCGGGCGGCGTCTCGATGCCGGTGCTGAAGGCCGAAGAGCTCAAGGGCCTGCAGATGGACTACGACACCCTGCGTGCCTTGGGCACCGGTCTGGGCTCGGGGGCCATCGTGGTGCTCGACGACAGCGTCTGCTGCGTCAAGTTCGCCTGCCGCATCAGCCAGTTCTTCCACAAGGAATCCTGTGGGCAGTGCACCCCGTGCCGTGAAGGCACCGGCTGGATGCACCGCGTGCTGGAGCGCATCGTCGCCGGCAAGGCCACGATGGAGGACCTGCATCAGTTGAAGACGGTGGCCGGCCAGATCGAAGGCCACACCATCTGCGCGTTCGGTGAAGCGGCGGCATGGCCCATCCAGGGCTTCCTGCGCCAGTTCTGGGACGAATTCGAGTATTACATCGTCAACGGTCATTCGATGGTTGACGGCAAGAAGGTGGAGGCAGCCGCCGCATGAGCGCGCAACCCGTGAACCCGAGCGTGCCACCGGACCACGTGACCGTCGAAATCGACGGCCAGTCGCTGGTCGTGCCCAAGGGCTCGATGATCATCCAGGCCGCCGACAAGGCCGGCATTCCGATCCCGCGCTTCTGCTACCACGAGAAGCTGCCGATCGCCGCCAACTGCCGCATGTGCCTGGTCGACGTGGAAAAGTCGCCCAAGCCGGCACCGGCCTGCGCCACGCCGGTCATGGATGGCATGAAGGTCGCCACCCGCAGTGAAAAGGCGCTGAAGTTCCAGCGCTCGGTGATGGAATTCCTGCTGATCAACCACCCGCTGGACTGCCCGATCTGCGATCAGGGCGGCGAGTGCGAACTGCAGGACGTCTCGCTGGGCTATGGCCGTTCGGTCAGCCGTTTCAACGAGCGCAAGCGCGTGGTGCCCGATGAGGACATCGGTCCGCTGGTCGCCACCGAAATGACCCGCTGCATCCAGTGCACCCGCTGCGTCCGCTTCACCGCCGACGTCGCCGGTACCTACGAGCTGGGTGGCATGTACCGCGGTGAAAACCTGCAGATCGGCACCTACGACGGCAAGCCGCTGACCACCGAACTGTCCGGCAACGTCGTGGA
>NZ_JBFULB010000410.1:0-2992 GCF_056400545.1 Stenotrophomonas sp. P5_A8
GGCCTGCTGACCCAGAAGCTCGATGCCGAGGACCTGCACAACCTGGCCAACGGGCTGGACCTGACGCTCATCCTCAGTTCGCTGTGGCCATTCATCGTGCTGGCCTTTGTGGTGTTCTTCTACTGCCTGGGCGCGCTGTATGACGACCGCCGCGACCGCAGCATCCTGTTCTGGAAGTCGCTGCCGCTGTCGGACACCCAGACCGTGCTGTCCAAGGCGCTGAGCGCACTGCTGGTGGCGCCGTTGATCGCGGTGATCGCCTCGATCCTGACCATGTTCGGTTTCCTGCTGATCATCAGTGTGGTTGTGCTCACCCATGGCGGCGACCCGATGACCCTGATCTGGGGCCCGGCCAGTCCGTTGAGCATCGTCGCCGGCCACCTGTCCTGGATTCCGGTGTACCTGCTGTGGGCGCTGCCGAGCGTGGGCTGGCTGCTGCTGTGCTCGGCCTGGGCCAAGACCAAGCCGTTCCTGTGGGCGGTCATGCTGCCGCTGTTTGCCGGCATCATCGTCAGCACCACCCACCTGATGAGTGCGTTCGACAGCACCAGCGGCTGGTTCTGGAAGAACATCGTCGGTCGCCTGCTGCTGGGCACCCTGCCGGGCAGCGATGTGTTCTACCGCGCCGACCAGCTGCGCGCGGTGATCGGTGATCGCGACAACCTGGTCGCCGCGCTGGCCCCGTCCAACCAGCTGGCCGCCCTGAGCCTGCCCGACATCTGGATCGGTGCTGCGGTCGGCGTGGTGTTCATCATCCTCGCCATCCGCCTGCGTCGCCGCGCCGGCGAAATCTGACCGACGTTCGTTCCGACATCCTCCTGGAGTCTCACATGATCCGCACCCTCGCTGTCGCTTCCCTGTTGTTGCTGCCGCTGTCTGCCTTCGCTGCCGAGCCGCAGTGCAAGTTCAACGAACCGCGCGACCTCAAGCTCGACCTGGCCGGCGCGAAGGCGGTGGTATTCGAGGTCAACCAGCACGACCTGGTGCTTACCGCCGGGCCGGGGCCGGCCCAGCTCGCCGGTCGTGCGTGTGCCTCCAACGCCGATTGGCTGCGCGAGCTGACCGTGACCCAGCAGAAGGTGGACGGCAAGCTGATCGTGCGGCTCAAGCGCGAGGTCGGGCCCGGCTTCACGTTGAGCGGCAACAGCTATGCCTACCTGGACCTGCGCGGCAGCGTGCCGGACACCCTGCTGGTGCAGTTGAAGGTCGGCTCCGGCGATGCCAGCGTCATTGGTGCCCATTCGCTCAGCGCCGATGTCGGCTCGGGCGACATCAAGCTGCAGGACATCAAGGGCCTGGTCACCGCCGCGATCGGCTCGGGTGATGTGATCCTCGATGGCGCCGGTGCGCTCAACGTGCTGTCGGTGGGTTCGGGCGATTTCAAGGCACGCAACGTGCGCGGCAATGCGAAGGTCGGCACCATCGGTTCGGGTGACCTTGAAATGGACACCGTGCAGGGCAACGTCGAACTGGGCACCATCGGCTCCGGCGATGCCGACCTGCGCCAGGTCAAGGGCAACGTAAGCATCGGCAACGTGGGTTCGGGCGATGTGGACCTGCGCGGCGTCGGCGGCAATGTCGCGGTCGAACGCCATGGTTCGGGCGATGTCACCGTGCGCGACGTTGCCGGCGACCTCACCGTGTCGCACAGCGGCAGTGGCGACGTGCGCCACAGCGGCGTCGGCGGCCGCGTGCAGCTGCCCCGCGGCAAGTGACTGTGACTTCCCCTTACTTCATCCCAAGGAATGCGCGCATGACGACCCGACTGCTGCTGCCCGCCCTGCTGCTGTGCCTGCCGCTGGCTGCCTGCGGCAACCAGGATGCCGGCAAGGCCACTCCGGCCACCACCAAGACCGCCTCGGCCACCGCCGACACCACGGTGGGCAAGACCGTGCAGGACGCCACCGACAAGGCGCGCAAGGAAATGGCCCAAGGCAACATCAAGATTTCCAACGATCAGTCCGACAAGGCCGAGATCACCCCGCAGGGCGAGCTGCTGATCAATGGCAAGACGGTTCCCACCACCGCCAACCAGCGCGCGCTGCTGCTGGATTACCGCAAGCAGGTCGAGGCGATTGCCGGCGCCGGCATGGACATCGGCGTGGCCGGCGCCAACCTTGGCGTGAAGGCGGCCGGCGAGGCGCTCAAGGGCATTTTCTCCGGGGATACCAACGGCATCGAGGAACGCGTGAATGCCGAAACCAGCAAGATCGAGGAAAAGGCCAAGCAGCTGTGCACGCTGCTGCCGGAAATGATGAACAAGCAGCAGGCACTCGCGGCCGCGCTGCCGGCCTTCAAGCCCTATGCCACGATGGACCAGAGCGACATCGACGACTGCGGCAAGTAAGCGCCGGGGCTGCGACGTTCGGTCGCAGCCGGGTCTACACGCACGGGGGAGGACTACACTAGTCCTCCCCTTTTTGCTGTGCGCTGCCTGCCATGAAAAAGCTGTGCCTGCTGCTGTTCGCCCTGTTCTGTCTGGCCGCCACCGGCTGCGATCAGGAATACCGCAACCACCGCGCCGAGCGCAGCAAGCCGAAGATCACGGTCAGCGACGGCATGCTGACGGTGCGTCGCGCGCCGGCCCCGAACATCATCGTGCTGCCCAACGGGCACATGAAGATCGACGAGATCGAGATTCCGCTCGACGCCAGCCAGCAGGCGCTGTTGCAGGGCATGTTCGGCCAGTTGCAGGTGCTGCGTCAGAACACGCTCACCGACGCCCCGCCGGACCCGGCCAAGCGTTCGGTCAAGATCCAGGTCCCCGACGGGATGCAGCCGATTCCGCCGGACCTGGTGAAGCGGATTCCGGAGTTCAAGGATTACACCGAGACGTTCGACAACCTGCAGGCCGATCGGCACTGACGATTGGCGGATCGGCGCGGGGGTCGGCGGGTCGGGCGCTGGGCCCCCATACCCTTTCCGGCGAATGTCCTCCGGCGTCGGCCTGCGGCCGYCCCCTCCCCCTTTATTTCGCCTCCAAGGGCATGGG
>NZ_JBFULB010000411.1:0-2991 GCF_056400545.1 Stenotrophomonas sp. P5_A8
CAGTTGCACTGGCAGTTGCCGTCGCTCTTGCTGCTATAAAAGCCTAAGCGCGCCAGCGCACCCGCAACCCCTCACCCCTTAGCCTGGAACGTCACTTCCTCATAAGGCTGCACAACCACCCAACCCTCGCCCGCAAAACGCATCTGCAGCGTCTCGCCAGAGCCACGCCCCACCAAAGTCCCCAGCGAAATATCCGCCACGATCTCCGGCACCAGCGACCCCGACCAAGCCACCGTCGCGTTCGGATCGGTGAACACCGGACCGCCCTGCGCCGTCACCGGCAACGTCAACGGCTCGTAGTGCGACGTCATCGCCACGATCCCGTGACCGCTCAACTTGATGTTGAACAGACCACCGGACAGCATCCCCGCCACCTTCTTCATCATCGTGATCTTCGACTCGATCCCGGTCTCGAAGGCCAGCACATCGTTGCCGTTGACGAAAATCGACTCCCCGGCCAGCCGCACCAGCGTCACCTGCTTGCCCGCATCGGCCAGGTACACACGCCCCTGCCCCTCCACCTTCATCAACTGCAGGCCCTCGCCCGTCATCATCTTCTTCAGCAGCGTCCCGAGACCCTGCTCCAGCAGCCCCTGACGGGTGAACTTCACCCCGCCCTTGCGGGCCACCATCGAACCGGCCTTCGCCCACACCATCCCATCGACGCGCACCTCCAGCATGTGCGGGCTTTCCAGCTCGAACGCATCGGCACTGACGTCCTTCTCCTGGGTGGTGGACAGAAACTCATGCAGCGACTTGACGGCCATCTGTTGCGTCATCCTTGTGATTAAGAGCGCGAATGGTAGCGGACCTCCCCCTCCGCCGGTGAATGTGTTACCAAGAGCGCGATGAACACACCCGCCGCGATCTGCCCACTGGTTTTGCAGCGCATGGCGCATTACCCACGATGCCGCCAACGCCAATCGAAAAACCACCGCAAGAATCAACGCTCAAATCTGTGACGGACTCCATGTATTCTTGCCTCAACACACCAGTAGCCCCGCCATGCCTCCCGAGCTGACAGCCGCCCTGGCGCTCTGCCGCAACCTACCCTCGCCGCCCGGTATTGCCCTGCGCATCATCGAGCTGGCCCAGGACCCGGAAGCGGACATCACCACCGCCGCCGACATCATCGCCATCGACATGGCGCTGAGCGCGCGCATGCTGCGCATCGCCAATTCCCCGCTGTATGCCAGCCGCCGGCGCATCGAAAACCTCGGCCAGGCGCTGACCATGCTGGGCCTGAATGCCACCGTCAGCCTTGCCTTGGGCTTTACCGTCACCCAGGGCYTGACCAGCCCCGGGCAAGGCCAGGACCTGCGCGAACGCGCATGGCGGCGCAGCATTCTCAGTGCACTGGCCGCCAGCCTGCTCGGCCAGGCCCGCGGCCTGCGCAAGGCCGAAGAGCTGATGCTGGCCGGCCTGCTGCAGGACCTGGGCATCCTCGTGCTGGCCCAGTCGCAGCCGGACACCTACCTGCCGCTGCTGCGCCAGGCCAGGGACAACGACGCCCTGGTCGCACTGGAACGCGAACACCTGCAGTCCAGCCACGCCGAGGTCGGCGCCTGGATGGCCGACCAGTGGCAGCTGCCGCGCTACCTGGTGGACAGCATCGCCCGCAGCGAATCGCCGGCCGACGCCGAAGACAACTTCCAGACCTGCGTGGCCCTGTCCGGCGCCGTGGCCGACATCTGGCTCAGCGCCGATGCCGATGCCGCGCGCGAACACGCCCTGCAGCTGGTCAACGAGCGGCTGCAGCTGGACAGCGCCCAGTTCGACCAGGTCCTGGCCCGGATCGGCGAGGCCCTGCCCGATATCAGCGCCCTGTTCGAAACCACCCTGATCTCCCCTTCGCGCGTGCAGCAGCTGATCGACCACGCCCAGGAGCTGGCCACGCTGCGCAACCTGCGCGAAATGCAGGACGCGGCCATGGCCCGGCAGCGTGCCGATGAGTTCGAGGCCCGGGCCAACCGGCTGGCCGAACAGGCCCACCGCGATGCGCTCACCGGCGTGCTCAACCGCCGCCAGCTCGAGGCCGTGCTGGAACAGGAATTCCTGCGCGCCACCCGCCACGGCTGGCCGCTGTCGGTGGCCTTCATCGATCTGGACGACTTCAAGAAGATCAACGACGCCCACGGCCACCTGATGGGCGACCAGGTCCTGCGCGCCTTCGCTGGCAAGCTGCAGGAGCAGCTGCGCACCAGCGACACCGTGGCCCGTTTCGGTGGCGAGGAATTCATCGCCCTGCTGCCCAACACCACCGAGCCGGTCGCCCTGGAAGTGGTGCGCCGGGTGCTGGCCAGCATCGTCAACACCCCGATGGCCGAAGTAGCCGACGGTCCGCTGTTTGTGACCTTCTCCGCCGGCGTGGCCACTCAGGGCGGCTACGAGCGTTTTGCCGATGTTCAGGACCTGCTCAAGGCCGCCGACGACGTGCTCTACCGCTCCAAGAACCTGGGGCGCAACCGCGTCATCGCTCGCTCGCCGGGGACCGCCCCGGCCTGAGCCGGGTCGGCCGCAGTAACGGCGGGGGCCGGACCGGACCTGCGCCGCAGCGCAGCAAGATTTCTCCACGGACGGGCCCGGCTTCCAGTAGAATTTGCGCGTTTTCCACGCACCCAGAGGCCACCATGTCCAATCTTTCCTATCGTCGCATCCTGCTGAAAGTTTCCGGGGAGGCACTGATGGGGGATGAGGACTACGGCATCGACCCGAAGGTCATCAACCGCCTTGCCCGCGAAGTGATCGAAGCCCAGCAGGCCGGCGCCGAAGTGGCGCTGGTGATCGGCGGCGGCAACATCTTCCGCGGCGCCGGCCTCGCCGCCGGCGGCATGGACCGGGTGACCGGCGACCAGATGGGCATGCTCGCCACCGTGATCAACGCGCTGGCCATGCAGGACGCGCTGGAAAAGCTCGGCGCCAAGGCGCGCGTGATGAGCGCCATCAAGATCAACGACGTGTGCGAGGACTACATCCGCCACCGTGCCATCC
>NZ_JBFULB010000412.1:0-2976 GCF_056400545.1 Stenotrophomonas sp. P5_A8
AGCGCACATACACCGCACGCGGCAGTGCCGGGAGGTGGATCGGCGGGCAGCCCGCAGGCAGGCGGTCTTCGTGGAGGCGCAGGATGAGATCGGACATGGGCGTAAACCTTCGGAAGTGTGGACGTATCGTATAGCGATACCGCCGTATCGTATATGTTCCGTTTCCCAAAATTGTGGTCTATAGTCGCCCATCGGTATCGATTGCCGATACATCGCAACCGCCAAAAATTCCGGAGGGGGAACAAATGGCCAGTAGTACGTCCACGTCGCCATCAGGCGACGCCAGCAACAAACGCTGGTGGCAAGGCGCCACCCAGCAGCAGTGGGGCACCTTCCGGTCGGCCTATCTCGGCTGGGCGCTGGACATCATGGATCTGATGCTGTTCGCCATGGTCATCAAGCACGTCAGTGCCGACCTGGGGTTCGACAAGTCCGACGCGGGAATGGTGATGTCGGCCACCCTGCTGGCGACCGCCGCCGGCGGGTTGCTGTTCGGGTTCCTGGCCGACCGCATGGGGCGCGCCAAGTCGATGATCCTCAGCATCATCTGTTACTCGATCGGCACTGCGTTGTGTGGGCTCTCGGACACGCTTGGCCAGCTGATGCTGTTCCGGGTCATCGTCGGCCTGGGTGTCGGCGGCGAATGGTCGGCCGGTTCGGCGCTGGTCAGCGAAACCTGGCCGGCCCAGCACCGCGGCAAGGTGATGGCGTGGATCCAGAGCGCGTTCGCGGCAGGCTATGCGGCGGCGGCCATCGTCGCGGCTGTGGTGGTGCCGATGTACGGCTGGCGCTGGGTGTTCGCGGTCGGCCTGCTGCCGGCACTGCTGGCCTTCTACGTGCGCCGCCATGTCAAGGAGCCGGAGATCTGGGTCAACCAGACCAGGCGGTTGAGCTTCACTGAGACTTTGGGCGCCCTGTTCAGTGCCCATCGGCGCAACACGCTGATCGGCCTGGCGTTCACCACGGCAGCCATGTGCGGCTACTGGGGCCTCTTCACATGGATCCCGACTTACCTGGCCACGCCGGTCGCCGAGGGCGGTCCGGGATTGGACCTGGTCAAGTCCACGGTGTGGATCGTGATCATGCAGGTGGGTGCGGCGCTGGGCTACGTCACCTTTGGTTACATCGCCGATCGGCTGGGGCGCAAGAAGGCCTTCCTGATCTTCTTCGCCGGCTCGGCGCTGTCGGTGCCGTTGTTCGTGATGATCCACACGCCGGGGCTGTTGATGGCATTCGGCATCGTGGTGGCCTATTTCGGCACCGGCTTCTACAGCGGCTTTGCCCCCACGTTCGCCGAAATGTTCCCGACGTCCATCCGCGCCACCGCGCAGGGCTTCGTCTACAACGGCGGCCGTGCCATCGCCGCGATCGCACCGGCGCTGATCGGCTACCTGGCCAACCAGCATGGCGTGGGCAGCGGCTTGCTCGCTACCGCCGGCTTCTTCGCGCTAGCCGGTCTGATCGTGCTGCTGTTCCTGCCTGAAACCAAGGGCGCGGAACTGACTTGATTCACCCTGGAGACTGACATGCCAATCATCCAAGTAACCCTGGTGCAGGGGCGCGACGAACAGAAGGTGCAGGCCTTCATCCGCGCGGTAGCCCGCGCTGCACATGAACAGCTGGACGCGCCGATGCAGACCATCCGTGTGATGGTCAATGAAGTGCCGCCGCAGCGCTTCGCGGTGGGCGATGTACTCAAGAGCGATTCCCCGACCGGGGCATCCGCATGAGCGCCGCCCTGACCCCGGCCGACATCGGCGAGCAGGCCGCGCAGCTGTACCGTGCGCTGCGAGAAGGCGCGCCCCTGGACCCGCTCAGCGAGCGCATTGCCGGGCTGCGTATCGAGGACGCCTACGCGATCTCCAGCAACCTGCTCGCCCGGCGCGTGGCCGACGGTGAGCGCGTGGTGGGCAAGAAGATCGGCGCAACGAGCGCGGCAGTGCAGCGCATGCTCAAGGTGGACCAGCCGGATTTTGGCTTCCTCACCGACCGCATGGAAGTGCGCAACGGCGGCACGCTGTCGCTTGATGGTCTGATCGCACCCCGCGCGGAGGGCGAGATCGCCTTCCACCTCAAGCGCGACCTGTGCGGGCCTGGCATTACCCATCACGAAGTGATCGCGGCTACCGAGGCGGTTTCGGTGTGTTTCGAGATCGTCGATTCGCGCATTCGGGACTGGAAGATCGGCATCACCGACACCGTGGCCGACAACGCCTCCGCTGCCGCTTTCGTCCTGGGTGACCAGCGCGTGCCACCCAAGGGCCTGGACCTGGGCACGCTGGGCATGGTGGTGGAAAAAAACGGTGAGCTCGTCGCGACCGGCGCCGGCGCGGCTGCGCTGGGGTCGCCGATCAACTGTGTGGTGTGGCTGGCCAATACGCTCGGCCGCCTCGGCACCTCGCTGAAGGCGGGCGAGGTGATCCTTTCCGGTGCCCTGGTGCCACTCATCCCGGTGCAGCGCGGCGACCACATGCGCGTACGCATGGGCGCCCTGGGCAGCGCCGACGTGCACTTTGCCTGATCCCGCTTCATCCCCCCAAGTATCCCCACAGGAGTGCGGTATGACCCTGAAAGTCGCCATCATCGGTCCCGGCAACATCGGCACCGATCTGATGATCAAAGTAATGCGCAACGGCAGGCACCTGGAAATGGGCGCGCTGGTGGGCATCGACCCCGCCTCCGACGGCCTGGCCCGTGCGGCCCGGCTCGGCGTCCCGACCATCGCCACCGGCGTAGAAGGGCTGATCGCATCGGAGGTATTTGCCGACATCGACATCGTTTTCGATGCCACGTCCGCGTCGGCGCATGTCCGCAATGATGCGTTGCTGCGCCAGGCGCGGCCGTCGATCCGGGTCATCGACCTGACCCCTGCGGCCATCGGGCCGTACTGCGTGCCCACGGTCAACCTGGAGGCCAACCTGGCCGCGCTGAACGTCAACATGGTCACCTGCGGTGGGCAGGCCACCATCCCAATGG
>NZ_JBFULB010000413.1:0-2967 GCF_056400545.1 Stenotrophomonas sp. P5_A8
ACCTGGGGCAGCTTCGAAATCCTGCGCGAGCGCTCGCTGGAAGTGCAGCACGCGCTGGTCCAGCAGGCCGCCGCCAGCACGCCGAAGGCTGGCTCGGTGGAAGCCAAGATCGGCGACATCTGGAAGACCGGTTCGGACGAGGCCAAGATCGAAGCGGCCGGCATCACCCCGCTGCAGCCGCAGCTGGACAAGATCGCCGCACTGAACGACACCGCCGCCATTACCCGGTACCTGCGCGGCAGCCAGGCGCAGGGCCAGGGCGTGCTGTTCTCGCTGTTCGCCAATGCCGATTACAAGGACTCGGGCAACGTCATCGCCTATGTCGGCCAGGGCGGCCTCGGCCTGCCGGAGAAGGGCTATTACTTCGACGCGTCGCAGGCCAAGATCCGCGATGCCTACGTGGCCTACATCGCGCAGGTGCTGACCCTGTCCGGCGTGGATGCCGAGCAGGCCAAGACCCAGGCCAAGGCCGTGCTGGACTTCGAAACCCGCCTGGCCAAGGCGTCGCTGTCGCGCATCGAACTGCGCGATCCGGCCAAGCGCTACAACCCGGTCAGCGCCGCCGAGGCGGACAAGCTCACCCCGAACTTCAGCTGGACCGCGCTGTTTGACACCCTGAAGGTGCCGGCCGCGCAGAAGTTCTCGCTGGCCCAGCCGGCGTTCTTCGGTGAAGTGGACAAGATGCTGGCCGACGTGCCGGCCGCCACCTGGCAGGCCTACCTGCGTTTCCACACCATCGATGACGCCTCGCCGTACCTGAGCAGCGCGTATGAGAAGGCCAACTTCGACTTCTACAGCACCACCCTGCGCGGCCAGAAGGAAATGCAGCCGCGCTGGAAGCGCGTGCTGGAATCGGTCAACGGCGCGATCGGCGAAGGCCTCGGCCAGCTGTACGTGAACGCGGTGTTCCCGGCCGACGCCAAGGTGCAGATGCAGCACCTGGTGGAGAACCTCTCGGTGGCGCTGAAGGCGCGCCTGGAAAAGCTGGAGTGGATGGGCGAAGACACCCGCAAGAAGGCGCTGGAAAAGTGGGCCAGCTTCACCCCGAAGATCGGTTACCCGGACAAGTGGCGTGACTGGTCGGGTTTTGAAACCAATGCCGACAGCTACCTGGGCAACATGCAGGCCGCGCGCGCGTTCAACTACCGCTACATGTTGAACAAGATCGGCAAGCCGGTGGACAAGACCGAGTGGGGCATGACCCCGCAGACCGTCAACGCCTACTACAACGCGACCAAGAACGAGATCGTGTTCCCGGCGGCGATCCTGCAGGCGCCGTTCTTCGACGCCAAGGCCGATCCGGCCTTGAATTACGGCGGCATCGGCGCGGTGATCGGCCATGAAATGATGCACGGCTATGACGACTCGGGCAGCCAGTTCGCCGCCAACGGCAACTTCGACAACTGGTGGACCGACAGCGACCGTAAGGCCTTCACCGGCCGCACCGACCAGCTGGTGGCGCAGTTCGACGGGTACGAGTCGCTGCCGGGCGTGAAGGTGAAGGGCAAGCTGACCCTGGGCGAGAACATCGGCGACCTGGGCGGTCTGACCGTGGCCTACGACGCGCTGCAGATGGCGTTGAAGGAAGACCCCAAGGCCAACGTGGCCGTGGACGGTCACAGCCAGGACCAGCGCTTCTTCATGAACTGGGCCACCGTGTGGCGCCGCAACTTCAACGAAGGCGAGCTGCGCGTGCGTCTGAACACCGACCCGCACGCCCCGGCCAACTTCCGCGCCAACGGCGCACCGTCGAACATGCCGGCCTACGCGCAAGCGTTCGAGTGCAAGCCCGGTGATGCGATGGTGCGCGCCGACGACAAGCGTGTCGTGATCTGGTGATCGCACGCGGTTGAGTGAAACGAAAAACCCGGCGCAAGCCGGGTTTTTTGTGCCCTCGGACGTCGCCGGGCTTCATCGAACGCGTCGGTAAGATCGGCGGTCGGCGACATCGGACCCACCCGAACCCGTGCCCAGCTACGCAAACGGCTTCAGTCAGCGCACTTCAGATAGGTCTTGCGCGTGTTCTTCCACGCCGCCGCCGGATCGAAACCCGCCACCAACCCGCCGCCCTTGCCGGTGAACGCGGCCATGCCGTGGCTCATCATGTAAGTGGGCGTATAGCTCGGCGGCGCCAGTGTTTTGGTGATGCCACACAGTTCAGCCACGTAAGCCTGCGGATCGGCCATGCGCTGGGCCAGCGCAGCATTGAAACGCGCCAGCTGCGCTTCATCCACGCTGTCGGCCACGCCGGCCTTCAACGCGCTGTAGGCGTCGTGGGCGCTGGTGTCGGCGACGCGTTGCTTGTCAAAGTGCGCAAACACGCCGGCCATGGTGAACAGGTCGGCGGCGTCGCGGTCGCGTCCGGCCTGCAGGCAGCGCGGCAACGCGGCCATCTGGTCGACGGGAGAGTCGGCAGGGGTGATGTCCTTCAATGCCGTGCACGGCAGTTGCCGGCTCGGCTGCAGGTTGCCGGTGGTGTCGTGGCGGGTCACCTGGGCTTGGGCCAGCAGTGGCAGTGCCAGCAGCAGAATGCCCAGCGCGGCGGTAAGGGGGGCGTTTCCTTGCATGCGATGCGTCCTTGTCGATTGAAACGGGGAGCCGACAGCGTCGCGCGCGGCAGCCCCCAATGCAAGCCCACGCGCCGCTCAGGCGAGCGCCGGCTCGCGTCGCAGCAGTGCCTGGAAAGCGCTCAACAGGTACGGATCGACCAGGCCGCCGGCGGCCTCCTCGAGAATGCGCATCACCTGCTCGCGGTCCATCGCATCGCGGTAGGGGCGGTCGCTGGTCATCGCATCCCAGGCGTCTACGAGGGTCAGGATGCGTGCGCCGAGCGGTATCGCTTCGCCACGCAGGCCATCGGGATAGCCGCTGCCGTCGAAGGCTTCATGGTGCGCGCGGATCAGTTGCGCCACGTCGGCAGCATCGCTGCGGCCGGTAGCCAGGAAAATGCGTTCGCCGTGCAGGGGG
>NZ_JBFULB010000414.1:0-2943 GCF_056400545.1 Stenotrophomonas sp. P5_A8
GCTCTCTCCTGCCGAACCCGCATCGCATGTCGCGCGAGGTGTGCGCCACGCCGGTATCGATCTCGTCGTGCTGTTGGCCACGTCCATTGTCTTCGCGTGTGTGCTGACCGCCCAGCTCAAGACCGAGCGGCTCGGATGGATGTGGCCGTCGATTCCCTACGATTACGGACGCGGCGACGTGCTGGTACATGCGTTGCTGGCAAGCCTGGCGGTGATGCCCGGGTTGGTGCTGGTTGGCCGGCTGGCATGCGTGCGCCGGTCATTGCGCTGGCAGGACCTGACCTTCGTCCTGGCCACACTGGTGGTCATCCGGCTCGGCCCGCCGGCTGCGCAGGTATTCGGTAACACCTGGAGCCAGTGGGAAATCACCGCCGGCCTGTTCCTGCTGCAATGGCCGATTGTGATCCCGCTCACCCTGGCGGCGGTCGTGCTGCGGCGTCTGATACGGCGGGTGCTGGGCCCGGGCTGAGCGCACCGGTATCGGCTGCCAGGGGCAAAACGGCGTGCCGGGGCCTCCATCGTCCCGTCGATACGGGGCTGGGTGAGTTGGAGCTTCTTGCTGAAAATCAGTTACTTGGAGCACCTTTGAGGATGCGGGGTCAGCGTCCCTCACTTCGCTAAGTGCATTTAATTTGTGATCATTGCCACAAATTCACACCTCCGTCACAATCGAGGCGTCCACCCAATCTGCCCACGCCCATGCGCGCGATTATCACCAAGCAACATCCGGCTTTGCTGAAGTTCTACTTCGTTGCCTGTTACGCGGTTCTGATCGAAGAAGTGCTGCGCGCCATCGGCTAGGACGGCCAACGACGCGCCCACCCCTCCCAGGCCGGTTACGACTGGAACGCGTGTTCCGGCCCGGGGAATACACCCGACTCGACCTCCGCCGCGAAGTCGCGCGCGGCCTTCTGCAGCAGCCCGTGCATGTCCGCGTACTGCTTGACGAAGCGCGGTAGCTGCCCGGTACGCAGACCGGCCATGTCCTGCCAGACCAGCACCTGCGCGTCGCAGTCGCTCCCTGCGCCGATGCCCACCGTGGGCACGGCGACCGCTGCGGTGATCTGCGCGGCGACGTCGGCCGGCACCATCTCGATCAGCACCGCGAAGGCACCGGCCGCTTCGAGGGCGCGCGCCGCTTCCACCAACACCGGGCCACTGTCGCCACGGCCCTGCACGCGGAAGCCGCCCAGCTGATGCTCCGATTGCGGGGTGAAGCCGATGTGCGCCATCACCGGAATACCCGAGCTCACCAGCTTGCGCACCTGCGGCACCATTTCAATACCGCCTTCGAGCTTGACCGCGTGCGCGCCGCCTTCCTTCATGAAACGCACCGCGGTATGGAAGCACTGCTCCGGCGAGGCCTGGTAGGACCCGAACGGCAGATCGGCAATCACCAGCGGACGGCGCGTGCAACGGCTCACCGCGCGCACCAGCGGCATCAGCTCATCGACGGTGACCGGCAACAGACTGTCGTTGCCGAATACGTTGTTGGACGCCGAATCCCCGATCAGCAGCACCGGAATACCGGCATCCTCGAAGATCGCGGCGGTGTACATGTCGTACGCGGTGAGCATCGCCCACTTTTCGCCACGCTCTTTCATCTGCTGCAGGTGCGGAATGCGCACACGCTTGGCCTGGGCCAGCGGACTCTGCGGGGTGGCGTACGGCGGGGGTTGTTCGTTCATGGCAATACCCTTGGATGTAGCGCCGACCGTGGATCGGCTGCGTTACGAAAAACGTCATGGCATCCGCAACGCCGCGCGACCGCGCGGCGGGTCCGGCATTCCGGTCGTCAGCGTTGGCTGGACAGCGTCTGTGCAACGTCCTTGATCAGCCCGGTAATCTCGTTGGCCAGGCGGCGGCTGTCGGCGATGGAGCCGAAGAAGCGGATCGTCCTCCCGTCGATTTCCACACCGGCAAGGCCGAGCGCGCCTTTCAGCGCATCCACATGCGCATGGAAAACCTCGAGCCACGCCGCAGACGGCGCGACATCGAGCATGGCCACGATGGCCTCGTCCTCGGTCTGATCAACGCGGGTGTGCAGGTCGGGCACGTCGAAGCCAAGCAGCCGCGGAGCGCYTGGATCGGGGGAGTGAGTGTTCATGGCCCATGGTATCGCCTATGCCGCGGCGGAAGCACTTGCGGGTGCCCCAAAAGAAAAAAGGCCTGCGCATCGCTGCACAAGCCTTTGATCGAATCACCAACATTGGTCGGGACGGCCGGATTTGAACCGACGACCCTCTGCCCCCCAGGCAGATGCGCTACCAGGCTGCGCTACGCCCCGATGATGCTGGCAATGTCCCCGCCTCTCAGCGGGCCGACGAGTATAACGGTTTTATCCGCGTATTTGTTCAGCGACGCAGCAATTGGAGCACTTCTTCCAACTCCATCCGCGTCTGCTTGATGATCTGGTTGCTCAGTGCCGATTCGTCGCGGGCACCGGCACCTTCCAGGCGCAGCCGCGCGCCGCCGATGGTGTAGCCCTGTTCGTAGAGCAGGCCACGGATCTGGCGCACCATCAGCACGTCATGGCGCTGGTAGTAACGTCGGTTGCCGCGGCGCTTGGCCGGCTCCAGGCTGGGAAACTCGGTCTCCCAGTAGCGCAGCACGTGCGGCTTGACGTCGCACAGCTCGCTGACTTCACCAATGGTGAAGTAGCGCTTGGCCGGTATCGGCGGAAGTTCGCGGTTACTGCCCGGATCCAGCATATGCCTCTACCCTTTCCTTGAGCTTCTGGCCCGGACGGAAGGTAACCACCGTACGGGCGGAAATCGGAATTTCCTCACCGGTCTTCGGGTTGCGGCCCGGGCGCTGGTTCTTGCGCCGCAGGTCGAAATTGCCGAAGCCGGACAGCTTCACCTGACGTCCCTGTTCCAATGCCTCTCGCAACACATCGAAGAACGCGTCGACAAATTCCTTGGCTTCGCGCTTGTTCAGACC
>NZ_JBFULB010000415.1:0-2936 GCF_056400545.1 Stenotrophomonas sp. P5_A8
GTAACGAAGGCGATACCGCCCACGCCTTCCCGGTTCGGGTTGGCCGTTGCGTTCTGGATCTCGTTGTCCATGTCGAGGTGGCCRGTCGGGTTGCCACCCGGGTGCGGCAGTTCACCGCTCCAGGAATCCAGGTAGTAGTTGTCCTTCTGGTAGGCGCTGCCACTGCCGCTGTAGGTGCCGGCGCCCACGGCCAGGGTGCCACCGGCGACGCGGCCACGCAGGCTGACGTTGACGGTGTCGGTCATGGAGCGCAGGTAGCCGGCGTTGGCCACGCTGTTGCCGGTGGAGACCTGGTTGGAGCTGATGCTCGAGGTCGCATAGGCGCTGGTGGCCACCGAGGCGGCGAGCGCGTTCTTCTGCTCGTTGTTGTTGCCCGAGGCGACGTTGGCACCGATGTTGCCCGACGCGTTGCTGAAGGCATTGCCGCCCAGGCCTGCGGCGTTGGTCACGCCGGAGTTGAGGGTGGTGTTGCCGGCGCCGTACTGGTTGACGAACACTTCGGCGTCGGCCATGCCGAAGCTGAAGGAGGCATCGGCCGCGGACAGCGACGCGGCGTTGTCCTGGGCGTTGTTGTCGCCAGCGGCGACGTTGAAGCCGAGGTTGCCCGAGGCATCGGAGCCGACGTCATCGGCGATCGAGGCACTGTTGGTGACCAGGCTGTTGGAGGCGGCGTTGTCGGTGATCGACTGGCGGTTGTCGATGATGGCGATGGCGGCCGAGTCGAGGTCGATCGAGCCGGTGATTTCCGGATCTCCCGAGAAGTTCACGTCCGAACTCAGGCGCATGTCTTTTTCAAGGTTGACGTCGACGCCGTGGTTGTTCTTTTCCTGGCGCTCGTCGGCCTGGATGTTACTGGTCTTGTTGACGTTCTCGTTGACGGTGACGTCGCGGGTACGGGTCACGCTGCTGTTGGTGGTGCTGTTGTTGGTGGTATCGGTGTTGCTGGTGGTGTTGTTGTTGCGGGTGTTGTTCCAGGTACGGTTCCAGGTACGCGAATCGTTGTCGTTGCGCGTATTGGTTTCGATGTTGGTGTCGATGTTGGTATCAACATCGGTATCGACGTTGGTGTTGAGGTTGGTGCGCGTTTCCACCACGTTGTGCAGGTGGTTGATGAACGCGCTCTGGTTCTGGTTGTCCTGCGCGGCGACGGACGCGGACGCGGCTGCGATCGCGATGGCCAATACGGTACGGTGCATGTTGGTGTTCATGGTGCCCTCTCTCTCATCACAGACAATCGGGTGGATGTGACTACTCACGGGGTGGACTGCACCGAGATGCTCAGTTGGTTTGCGGTGGCGTTGCCGGATCCCGCGATCTGATTGAGTTGCAGGACGCCGTCGAAGCCCTGCAGCGCGGTGCCTTCCACCGCGACGCTGCGGGTTCCGGCCGGCCGACCGCGATTGACGGCCCCCTGCCCCCCTGCTGACGCAAGCGCCCCCGACGCGGCCAAGGCCGCATCGTTCGACTCGCGTATGCCCTGTTGCGCCAGCGTGGCGGTGACGACGTTGCGCGTCGCGTTGCCGGTGCCGCTGGCCTGGTTGATCATGGCGACGCCACTGGCGCCGTTGAGTGCCTGTCCACCGATGCTGGCGCTGGCGTGCAGGGGACCGTCGCCGGTCACCTGGTTGTCGGCCTGCTGCTGGCGCGCGTTGACGGCGATATGGGCGTTGCGGCCGTTGGCGATGCCCAGCAGGTTGGCCTGCTGGTTGAGGTCGCCGGCGACCATGTTGACGGTGATGGCACCCTCGGCGCCGGACAACGCGCGGCCGTCGATGCGGCTGGTGTTGAGGTAGGACAGCATGGCGGCGTAGTCATCGGCCTGCTGCGCGCAGAGCGGCAGCGGCGCGGCGATGACGGCGGCGATGAGCAGGATGCGCGGCAGGCGGTTCATTTGCCTGGCCCGCCTACCGGCTGGCCCAACGGGAACTGCGCCAGTGCGCCGCGCACCTGGTCGCCGATGCCGCGGGTGGCGCCGGTGACGGCCCCCATGGGCCCACCGATGGTGGTGCTGAGCTGGCCGCCGGACAGCATGCCGCTGTCGGTGACTTTGCCCAGTGTCGCGTTGACGGTATGTCCGGTGACGCGTTCGATGGTGGTCGGCGCATGGGTAACGCCGGCGCCGGTGTTGGAGCCCAGGGCGGCATAGTCGTCGTCGCTGAGTTCATCCATGCCGCTGGACGTGCCAAGGGCCTGGGCGACTTCGCGCTTGGGCGAGGGATCGGCGATCAAGGCCATGCCGGGCGGCGCAGGCCGGTAGGCCGGCCGGGTGGAGACATCGCGCAGCAGGACGATTTCACCGGGCTGCGCCTTGATACCCTGGCGTGCGCCGGAGGCGTGCGCCGCGCAGGGCAACGCGAGCGCGGCGGCAAGCAGCCAGCCACCTGCGGGGATGATGCGGTATGCAACAACGCTGTCCATGGCGACCTCCTCGAAACGTGCCGAGGGGTAACGCAGCATTCGTGCCAACGTCCAACGCCCGTCATTGCGGGCCTTTTCGGCATCTCAGGGTGTAACGCGGCAACAGGGTTGTTACAGATCCGTTGGAAATAACATCTGCTGAACAAGCACATCACGCGCCGCACAGGCCCGCCGCTGCTCGCTTTCTTTCAGGTGTATCACCCGTGTTACGCCTGCTGTTACACCCTTTACAGCGCGTGGTCAGGATCAGTGAAGACAGTGCGGCGAGGGTTATTCGCCCTTACTGGTCGGGTGGCCAGGTGCTACAGCAAAAGCCGATCAAGTATTCGGCTTCCATCCGGGCATCACGGCGTGCCTGGGATGTCTTCTCCGTTCGGGCCTGCCGCGAGCGTCAGGGCCCCGTAGCGGCTTGCGGTAAGCAGGCGGAAGCCAGGCTTTTTGGGCTGGTCGGTGGGTCGGGCGCTGGGCTCCCATGCCCTTGGAGGCGAAATAAAGGGGGAGGGGGCGGCCGCAGGCCG
>NZ_JBFULB010000416.1:0-2915 GCF_056400545.1 Stenotrophomonas sp. P5_A8
GTACACCACGGTGTCGATCGCCGCGCCGGCCTTGTAGCGCCACTGGCGGTCCACACGGGTGAAGATCGTCTCGCGCGCGGGCTTGGCCAGCGAGAACTCGCTGGCGCGGGTCATGATCTGCACCAGCGCCACCAGCATCGGCAACGGCGAAGCGGCCAGCACCGAGAAGCCGATGATGATCGCAAAGCCGGGGATCAACAGCGCCGGGGCGATGCCGTGGCGCGACAGCAGCCAGCGGGTCAGGCCCAGCTGCAGGATCAGGGTCAACGCATTGACTGCCAGGTCCACCCGCGAGAAGAACGCGGTGCTGGCCGCCGGGTCGGTKTACAGACGGCGCACGATCGCCGCCTGCTCGTTGTACAGCAGCGTCCCGATGCCCACCCCGAACAGCACCAGCACCGCCAGCCAGCGCAGCAGCGGCTCGCGCGCGATCAGTTTGAGGCCGTCGAGCACGCTGCCGCCCATCGGGGTCTCACCCGAGGCCAGCTGTTGTTCCTGCTCCCGCGCCACGGCCCACAACCGCAGCCGCCAGATGCACCCCAGGCAGGCGGTGAGGAATCCCGCCGAGACCAGCATCAAGTTGGCGATGCCGACCCGCTGCACCAGCGCCGAGGTGATGATCGGGCCCAGGAAGGCACCGAGGGTGCCGGCCGCACCGATGTAGCCGTACACCGCGCGCGCCTGCGTGTTGGAGAACACGTCGGCCATGAAGCTCCAGAACACGGCGACCGCAAACAGGTTGAACACCGCGGCCCAGAAGAAGAACGCCATGCCGCGCCCGGGGACGCCACTGTCGAACAGCAGATAGAAGCCCAACAGGGAGACGATGAAGAAACCATAGACCGCCGGCAGGAACACCCGGCGCGGGTAGCTGCTGACCACCGCGCCGTACAGCGGCTGCAGCACCAGCATGATCAGGAACACGCAGGTGAACAGGACCTGCAATACGAAGTCCTGCAGYGCGATGCCATGCGCACTGAACCAGTTGATCAGCACCGGCGGGAACACCGCCTGCGGATCGGACGAAGCGGCCATCGCCTCGCGCACCGGGCGCAGCACGTAGTAGCCGCTGAGCAGGCAGAAGAAGTACAGGCATGCCCAGATCAGCGGAGGGGATTGCCGCAGCGCCCCGCGCAGCCCCGGACGTACCGGTGCCGGTGCTGCAGCACTCATCGCACCCACTCCCGGTCCGGGCGGCGTGACAACGGCGGCATCGTGGCGACTCCAGGCAGCAGAGCCCGCAAGGTAAACGATGCACCGCAACATCGCCAGTCTCCGGCAGGGCCATGCACGCAACGCAGCGTGGCTGTCATCCCGTCCCCGCTACCGGCCGCCCTGCCCTATGCTCGCAGGGCACCGTTGGGGAGCGGTCCGTATTCGAGGGGAACCATGTACGACTACATCATCGTGGGCGCCGGCTCGGCCGGCTGCGTACTGGCCAACCGCCTCAGTGCCGATCCGCGCTGCCGGGTGCTGCTGCTGGAGGCCGGTCCGCGCGACCGCAACCCGTTCATCCACATGCCGGCCGGACTGGCCCGGCTGGTCAACAACCGGCGCATCAACTGGAACCTGGAAACCGAAACCGAGCCGGCACTGGACGGACGCCGGCTGTGGTGGCCGCGCGGCAAGGTGCTGGGCGGCTCCAGTTCGATCAACGCGATGTGCTACGTGCGCGGGGTGGCCGCCGACTACGACGGTTGGGCCGCCGCCGGTGCCAGCGGTTGGGAATGGGCGCAGGTGCTGCCGTGGTTCCTGCACAGCGAATCCAACAGCCGCGGCGGCAGCGCGCTGCATGGCGACGCCGGGCCGCTGTCGGTGTCCGACCTGCGCCACCACAACCCCCTCTCGGCCGCCTTCCTCGATGCGGCCGTGCAGGCCGGGCACGCACGCAACGATGACTTCAACGGCGCTGCGCAGCTCGGCGTCGGCCTGTACCAGGTCACCCAGCGCGAAGGCGCCCGGTGTTCCACCGCCACCGCCTACCTGCGCCCCGCGCGCGGTCGGCGCAACCTGACCGTGCTTACCGGCGCGCGTGCCACCGCGCTGAGCTTCAGCGGCGACGCCGCCAGCGGCGTGTTTTTCCACCAGGGCCGCCAGCATCGGCATGCCGCCGCGAGCGGCGAGGTGATCCTCAGTGCCGGCGCGATCCATTCACCCCAGTTGCTGATGCTGTCCGGGATCGGCGCGGCCACGCCGCTGCGCAGGCATGGCATCAGCGTGCGCGCCGACCTGCCCGGGGTCGGCGGCAACCTGCAGGACCACCTGGACATCTGCACCCTGGTGCACACCCTGCCGGGGGTGAGCTACGACCGCGCCAACCAGGCGCGCATCGCCGTCGACTATTTCCTGCGCGGCCGTCGCGGCGCCGGCAGCAGCAACATCGCCGAAGCCGGCGGTTTCGCGCGCTCGGCCTTGGCCACCGACGCGCGCGCCGACGTGCAGTTCCACTTCGTGCCGGCCATGCTGGACAACCACGGCCGTCACCGACTCCCCGGCGATGGCTACACGCTGCATGCCTGCGCCCTGCATCCGCGCAGCCGCGGCCGGATCCTGCTGCGCGATGCCGACGCGGCGTCCGCGCCGCGGATCGAAGCCAACTACCTCAGCGATGCCGACGGCGCCGACCTGGCGATGATGAAGGAATGCGTGCGCATGTCTGCGGCGATCCTGCGCCAACCGGCCTTCGATCGCTGGCGCGGCGCACCGATCTTCCCGCCCCGGCAGGACCTGGACGATGCGGCGTTGACCGCCTTCATCCGCGCCAAGGCCGAAACCATCTACCACCCGGTCGGCACCTGCGCGATGGGCATCCACGCCGACGCGGTGGTCGATCCGCAGCTGCGCGTGCGCGGACTGCGCCGGCTGCGGGTGGTGGATGCCTCGGTGATGCCGAGCCTGGTCAGCGGCAACACCAA
>NZ_JBFULB010000417.1:0-2912 GCF_056400545.1 Stenotrophomonas sp. P5_A8
GTGCTGGAAGTGGCGGGTGCTGGAAGTGGCGGCGGTCGGCGTGCCGGATGAAAAGTCCGGCGAGATCGTCAAGGTGGTCATCGTCAAGAAGGACCCCAACCTGACCGCCGAAATGGTCAAGGAACACGCCCGCGCCAACCTGACCGGCTACAAGCACCCGCGCATCGTCGAGTTCCGCAAGGAGCTGCCGAAGACCAACGTCGGAAAGATCCTGCGACGCGAGCTGCGCGATACGCCTGCCGCGTAAACGTCCGCTTCAGTGAACCCCAGCACGCCCGCCTAGCGGGCGTTCTGCTTTCCAGCCGTAGTGACACGCCATGCGTGTCAGCAACCGCCGACCAACCACCGTCACCCCTTAAAACTTAGAGGTCGCACGCGCCCCAATAGCGAGCGCAATAAACAGGCGGCACACAATTCGCACACAGTCCATCAGCAAGGCGCGCACATGCTCGCCTGACGCGCGCCACTTTGGCGTAGCCGAAGAGCCCGGCGAAGCGCCCGTGCAGTGCCGTCGGAAGACTCGGCAAGCTGCTGCATCCGGTAAGGCCCTCGTTGCTCGTCTGCCGCAGAAACTTGGTAGTGGCTGATCAGTTTTGTGATGGCCGCAATGTCTGGACAGGCCAGAGTTTTATAGACAGTCAGGACGTGGGCGGTCTCAAGAAGCAAGCGCAACACGTGATCTGAATTCGGCGATCTCTTTGTCCATCACTTCGGCTGGCGTCTTCCAGCCCAGCGTCTGACGTGGTCGTGTGTTCATGAGCATCGCAACATGGTTGAGATATTCCTGGCTCGCGCTCGACAGATCAATGCCCTTGGGCAGGAACTGGCGAAGCAATCCGTTGGTGTTTTCGTTGCTGCCGCGCTGCCATGGCGCGTGTGGATCAGCAAACCACACGTCGATATCCAGACGGTCCATCAACTATGGGTAGCACGTCAGCTCCGTGCCTCGATCGTAAGTCAAACTCGTTCGCATGGATTCGGGCAGCTTCTTTAGTTGGCGACTGAAGCCTTCCAGTGCCGCTTCAGCTGTGCCTCCGTCCATCTTGCAGAGGATCACAAAACGCGTCGTTCGTTCGACCAGTGTCCCTACGCAGGAGCGATTGGAAGCCCCCTTGATCAAGTCGCCTTCCCAGTGGCCCGGAAGCAATCGTTGCTGCCGGTACCCCCCTCCTTCCGTAGACGATCCATCTTTAGCATAAGCTTGACTTCTTTCAATCCCGAAAATACCGGCTTTCCTGTTGCAGGCAAGCCTTTTAGGCATATTGATTGATCGTCTGCCCATGCGGCATCAGCCAAGCCAATTACAGCTATGGATAAAGCATATTTGTAATCGATATTCCAGTTAGCTTTCCGCCTAGTGGACGACAAGTACTGCATTGGCGGCCCAGGTGTTTTGAAGAACAAACTAGATCAKATCTAGAGCATGACGCAGCAAGGAGCCCCGCGCCCGCTGTTGGAGTGCAGAACTCAGTCACCGTTTAGTAGCGGTGGAGAGACAATCTGATTCAAAACTGATAGCGAGCACGTGCGCCAATGGCGAGCGCAATGAACGGACCCAAAGCTATTCTTGCACAATCCATAAGGAGGGCACGAAAATTTCGCCCCGCCGCCCGCGAGACGCGAGAATAGCCAAAAAATCCAGCGAATCTGCCACGAATCGCAGCCTTGAAAAAATAGAGCCTTGCCTTCTCGGACCCAACTGATTCACATTCTTCGAAGTAATGTCCGTAGCCCAATAGTGTTTCAGGACTGATCTCGAATGATGCCGACTCGTTCAGGAATCGAAATGCCTCGTCGCAATGTTTCCGCCTAAGCGAGACACGAGCGAGGCTCAAAAAGGCTACAGCGCCCGGAGCAATCAAAGAGGCCCTTCGGTAGCTATCCATAGATCTATCAAGATCAACTGGGACGCCATCACCACCGTCTTCATAGATCATCCCCCTGCACATATAGCCATCGATACGGCTCGTTTCCTCATTCGACGCGACGAGCGAATCCGCAAGCGCCAAGGCTTTGCTTGCCTCGCCCTTGTCAAGCAGTCGAACTGCCGCTCTAAAATCGGAACTCACCCTGCTCATGGGTTTGGGAACTCCCTAGTCGTTGCCTTTGCCCAACGTACGGCACCATCCTTCTTTCTCAGCTCTTTCTCGTTGCTGGATACGTTGAAGACTGGGTCTACCCCCGTTGCGAATACCGGTACCGACGCACACATAGTGCAACGTCTCCCGACCCGTTTCTGACTTGAATACCGCCCCTCCCACCCCCCCCCCAATAATTACACCTTCCGTCACCACGGGCGCAGTACTCCCGGAGAGCGCTATTGCCGACGGAGTGGCGGTGACCGTTAGCGCAGGGAGCGTTACCGTCCGCGTCAACTCCCCAGATCGTATCGCCTGGGCGGTGGAAGTGTCGCGTCGAAGGGCATTTACGGTCGTCAAGCTGAAGAAGCTTGGCTGCGGACCAGGCACCGATCTCGGAGCGGTTACAGTGACCGTTGGCAGTGGTGTCGGAGGTGCCGGTAGGGGACGTGGATCAACTGGCATGTCCCGTCTAGCCAGGCCCATCCTCCGCTGGAGTGGACGTAACCGCGCCGTATGGCTAGTAGACTATCCTCTCAATCACGGCTCCATTGGCATCCGTGATCGCCACCGGTGACCCAAGCGCATCGGGCGACCCGCTTCACCGCCATCACCGGCGTCAACACTCTGTTCAACGGCCGGCTCAATACGCCCGGCTTCGATGAGATCGACTTCTCGTCGCTGAAGGTCACCCTGGGCGGCGGCATGGCCGTGCAGCGCGCCGTGGCTGAACGCTGGAAGAAGGTGACCGGGGTAACCCTGGTGGAGGCCTACGGCCTGACCGAGACCTCGCCGGCCGCCTGCATCAATCCACTGGACCTGGCCGAGTACAAC
>NZ_JBFULB010000418.1:0-2898 GCF_056400545.1 Stenotrophomonas sp. P5_A8
TGGGCTCGGAGTTGGTTATAATAGAATGGTGTATGTGCGCTCGGGTGGGTTGGCCGTCGACGGGCACGATCAAGGACAGTGGCTCGGCGAAGGCCACGCCTCCGTCGCGCAGGAGGAGACCACCCTCATCAATGGCGCCGAAGAGACGGTCTTGTGGCGCTGGGAACTGAGCGATGCCGTGGCATCCGGCCCGGGCGCCCTGCCCTCTGCGCCCGCGGCCGCCAGCACGTTGAAGCTGGAAGCGCCGGTACAGTTGGACCCGCGCTTCAGCTGGCTGATGCKGTGCGACCGGGTCGAGTTCCCGCCGGCCGGGGTAGCGCTCACCCACGTGCATCAAGGGCCGGGAATTCGCATCTGCCTCAGCGGCGAGATCCATATCGAAACGCTCGGCCAAGCGCATGCCTATCCTGCCGGGGAAGCCTGGTTCGAACTGGGGCACGCCCCGGTGCTGGCGCCAACCACAGAGCGCGAACCGACCACCTTCATCCGCTGCTTCCTGCTTCCCCGTCAGGTGAAAGGCCGCAGTTCCATCCGCTACGTGCATGCCGCGGACGCCGCGGCCAAGAAGGTTCAGCAGTACCGGGTTTTCGCAGAGCGATACATCGACCTGCCGTGAGCCGGTTGACCGTGAGGTAATCTAGCGCCTGCCGCACGTCCCTCGAGTTCGCCAGAAGGTTCCCATGCCCCGCCAGACGCCCAGTGCCATCAAGGAAATCAACGCCAGCGACGGCGCGGACGTCATCGRATCGGGGGCGTCCGAGCTGGGCGCGGAACTCGGGCTTCCCACCGCCATCGTCTCGCTGAAAGTCATCGAGGCGCTGGCTGCCGCCCCTGCCGGGCTGGGCGTCACCCGTCTCGCCGAGATGCTCGGCATGCCTAAGGCCCGCATCCACCGCCACCTCAGCATGCTGCGCGAGCACGGCTATGTCGGCCAGGACCCGCGCACGAACCAGTATCGGGTCGGCTGGCAGATGTTCCTGCTCGGGCGTGCCTGCACCAGCCGCTTCGACGTGATGTCGCTGGCCAAGCCGGTGCTGGAGCGCCTGCGCGACCAGGTCGGGCAGACCGTGGTCATCGCCACCTACTCGGACAATGAGGTGGTGGTGATCGACTTCCTGCGCGGCACCGCGCCGGTGGAGATTAGCCTTCGGCCCGGGACGCGGTTCCATCTGAACACCGTCGCCCAGGGCAAGGTGGTACTGGCCTTCGCACCGGAGAGCGTTCGACAGCAGTTCCTGGATCAGCCGCTGCAGTCCTGCACGCCTCGAACCATCACCGATCCTGATCGACTGCGCGCCGAGATCGAGCTGGTGCGTCGCCGCGGCTGGGCCGACGCGCCGGAAGAGCTCTACATCGGCGTCAACGCGCTGGCCGCGCCACTGCTGCAGGCCAACGGCGAACTGTTCGGCACGGTGGCGATCATCGGTTCGATCCACTACCTGCCCGGAACGCCGGAGCCGGCGCATGTGCAGGCGTTGCTGGAGACCTCACGAAAGATCTCCGAACTCATGGGACTTCGCGGCCCGGCTCACTACTGACCCACAGAGTTCCGTGCATAGCTTGCCGATCCGGCGCCGCCTCTCCGGCTTGGAGCCATATCTGAGGGGCAAGGGAATCCCGACAGCGGCTAGCGACCCGGTGGCGCTGAGCGCGAGGACTTTAACCGCCTAGCAGCCTGTGCCGGGGGCATATCACGATACGGAACGAGGGCGGCTCCCCGGGCCAGCATTCTCACCAACAATGCGCCTCCCGAACGCAAGCGGAATCCTCTCAGCWGCGGGAGGGACCTTATCGGCTCAGGCGTCATGTCAACAGCCGCGCAGACCAGTAGCCTTTGAATCCAGCGTAGCGGCGCCGGAAGTATGGGTGCAGTGGACATGATAGAAATGAATTCGGCCAGGATGTCCGAACCTTCAAGCCCTGGCACTGTCCTTGTGTAAAGTGCCTCCCACTCCACCCACGATCTGGGTGCGCCAGTTGCGCCATAAAGCTTCGCAGCGGGCTCGGCCTCGACGAAGGCCGCGGCCTTCTCAGTCGGCGACAAGGCCCGAACATAGAGGTGGTACGCCTCGGTGAACCCGAATGTCGCGGTCGCCTGCACCCAGTCGAGCAACCGGGGGTCATTGGCGCGGTAGGAAACACCGCCCGGCGTGGTGCCCCGCACCCTGCCGTGAACGCGAACAACATGAGCGATCATCTCCTTTGCCACCGTGCGCGGCCCATACACAGTCACCATCGCAGCGAACCCGGTCCGGTGCAGCCGCAAAGCGGGGTCGCGCCGAAAGCCACTGTGATCCCAGACACCCGATCGAACAGACGGCTCGGCCAACTCGAGAATCACGGCCGCCACACCACCGATGTAAAGCGAAATAGGATTGGCGAATATGCGCCAAGAAACCCCGTCTGCGGGCGCAAGCGCCCGCTCACCCTCCGGTCGGCTGAAATCGAAGTCCAGTCCCGCAGGCGGGCGCATAAATCGCCTAACATTTCCCATCATCATCAATCCTCCTCAATGATTGTCAGGACCTCTTAGATCCCATATCAGAGTCGCAACTCGCGCCGCCGGATAAGAAGTGTTTACCAAGGTCTTTCCCACTTCCTTCAGGGCTACGCTCGCAAACAGACGTGATGCAAGCATGTCAGTATCGTCCGACGAGAAGCGTGAGGGCGCCCACATGGCACGAGTGGGGCGGCCGCGCACAGTCATTCGGCCGGCCTGCACATTCAGCTTCGCGCGCGGATAGGCGGCATCACAGTCGCATCGGTGGGGAAGCACCTTGGCGTTGCTGCCGGCTTTGCGCCGAGCAAGGTGAATAGCGCCCAAGTTCCGGGTGACTGGGAGATCGCTGCGCTGCTGGCCTCTCAGGACGATTTTTTCCGACGCACCCTGGTCGAGCG
>NZ_JBFULB010000419.1:0-2885 GCF_056400545.1 Stenotrophomonas sp. P5_A8
AAATCAAGGAGGAGGCCGCCCAGCGGCCGGGGGACATTTGCGCCAGGGGCCTACCGGCCGCTACGGGGCCCCCACGCTCGCGACAACCCCGCACGACGCACGACGCTTGCATCCGTACGCACGTAGCGGTGCGCCACCGCCTAAAGCACGCGGAACAAGACACGCCCCTCCAGTGGAGAGAAGCGCCTTTGTTGTCTGCGCTCCGTTGGCTGTGCGGTCAGCGGCGGCCAAACCCCAACGGCCGCCATCGTTCATGCGCAGGTCATGCATTTTTCAGCACCGCTTCAGACGCCCTGCCGTTATATGAATACGCACTCTGGCCTCACCCAGGCGGCAATGTTCCGACAATGTTGGAACCCCAGCTTGGTAGCCAGCACCCGACAGGAGAACCGAACATGCTCAACATTTCCGCACTCAGCTTTCGTGGCCTGGCCATGGCCCTGGCGCTGACCGCCGGCCTGGCCACCATCAGCGATGCCAGCGCAATGTCCAGGAAGGACAAGCGCACGGTCGTGGGCGCGGTGGTGGGCGGCGTGGCCGGTCACCTTATCTCCAACGGCGACCCGACCGCCACGGTCGGCGGCGCGGTTGCCGGTGGTGCCATCGGCAACCTCACCACCCGCGACAACCGTGACCGCCGCTACGATCGCGGCTACGACAACCGCCGCTATGATGATCGCCGTCATGACCGCCGCTACGGCTACGACCGCGGTTACGACCGCCGCAATGACCGCGCCCGTTGGGAGCGCGAACAGCGCGATCGCCGCGACTGGGATCGTCGCCATGGGCGCGGCTGGTAAAGCGGGCGCGACGGCCGGCTGAAGCGGCCGCTTGATGGACGACAGCGCAGCGGGCGGGTCGATGACCCGCCCGTTCTGCGTTCCAGGCACGCGCTGCGCAACGGCATGGACACCCGACGCACGCGGTACCCTAGCGCTCCCCCCCGCGCCGCAGCGCACGTCCGACCGCGTCCCGATGAACACCGACACCCACCTCGTCCAGGGCCTCGACAACGATACGGTCGTTGCCGACTGGCCGGCGATCACCGACAAGGAAATCGCCTGGTTGCAGGACCGGTATCCGCAGCTTGGCAGCCACGGCCGCCTGCTGTGGCATAGCCCACGCCCGTTGTCGGCGGCGGCCATCGTCGAGAGCGGTGCGGCCGGACCGGTCTTCGTCAAGCGTCACCACGCCAGCGTACGCAGTGCGCAGGTGCTGGGCGAAGAGCATCGCTTCATCGCCCACCTTGCCGCCGCCGGCATACCGGTCGTGCAGGTACTGCGCGCGGTCGATGGCAGCACCGCGGTCGAACACGATGGCTGGACCTACGAGCTGCACGCCCTTGCACCCGGCCACGACCTGTATCGCGACGCCCCCTCCTGGACACCACTGACCGACGCCGCGCAGGCGCGCGAAGCCGGCCGCGTGCTCGCACAGCTGCATCAGGCCTCGGCCGGTTACCAAGGCCCGCAGCGCGACACGCACCTGCTGGTCGCGCGTGACGACCTGATCCGCAGCGCCGACCCGGTGGCGATGATCGCGCGCGATCTCCACGTTCGCCCCGGCCTGGCCGCGTATCTGGCGCGACAGACCTGGCAGGACGACCTGCAGCGCGCGGTGCTGCCCTGGCATGCCGGCTTGGCCGCACGCCTGCAGGATGAGCCGCGGCTGTGGACGCACAACGACTGGCACGTCTCCAACCTGCTGTGGCGCGCGTCGGGCGACGGCATGGAGGTGGCCAGCGTGCTCGACTTCGGGCTGGCCTCGCCCACCAGCGCCCTGTTCGACCTGGCCACGGCCATCGAACGCAATGCGGTTGCCTGGCTGGACGTGGACGCACCGGCCCCCGCCGCACGCGTGCCGATCGCGCTGGCCCTGCTTGAGGGCTATCGGGACGTGCTGCCGCTGTCGGCCGAGCGCGTGCACCTGCTCGCCGATCTGCTGCCGATCGTGCACCTGGACTTTGCCCTGTCCGAAGTGGAGTACTTCGAAGGCGTCACCGGCTCTTCAGCCAACGCCGACGTGGCCTACCACACCTTCCTGCTGGGCCACGCCGACTGGTTCAAGGGCACCGACGGGCAGGCCCTGCTCGCGGCCCTGCACGCCGCCGCCTGAGCGAGGGCGGGCAAAACCGTACCGGTTGTGGTGAAATAGTCGCCGAAGCGGGGGTGCCTGGCGAAGCCAGGCTGAGAGAGTCCCTTGGAACCTGATCCGGTTGATACCGGCGTAGGGAGCTTTGTGCAGTGGGCGCAACGACCGGACGGGTCGCTGCGCGCGCGCCGTCGCTTCGTCTCTTCTGGCTGATGACGAATCGAATGAACCGCTGCTACCGCCCTGCCCTGCTGACCGTTGCCCTGTGCGCCGCCCTGCCGCTGCACGCCAGCGACGCCGCACCCGATGCCGCCGACCGTACCCCGACCGAACTTGCCGCCGTGCGCGTGCAGGCGCGGCAATCGGTGACGCCCGCCATCCAGTCCAACAGCTTCGGCAGCGGCGACTGGAAGAACACGCCGGCGTCGATGAACGTGCTCGATCGCACGCTGCTGGACAGCCGCCAGGTGCGCACGCTGTCCGAGCTGGCCAGCAACGATGCCGCGCTGGGCGACAGCTACGCGCCGGTCGGGTATTACCAGAACATTGCCATCCGCGGCTTTCCGCTGGACACGGCCACCGGCTACCGCTTCAACGGTCTGTCCATCGCCGGCGAGCAGCGCCTGGCGCTGGAGAATGTGCAGCAGGTTGAAATCCTCAAGGGCGAAGCCGGCCTGGCCGCGGGCGTGATGGCGCCCGGCGGCATCATCAACTACGTCGGCAAGCGGCCCACCGAAGTACGCAACGTCACCTTGGGCACCGATTCGGAAGGCTCGCGCTACGCGGCGGTGGAT
>NZ_JBFULB010000420.1:0-2882 GCF_056400545.1 Stenotrophomonas sp. P5_A8
CCGCTGCGCGCACTGCCTTGGCCGGTGGTCACGCACAGTCGGCAGATGGCGGCCGGCGAGCATTTTCCGCCGCATGTGCACGCCTGGCACCAGCTGGCCTTCGCTACCGAAGGCGTGCTGCAGGTGACGGCGGCGAACGCGCGGTATGTGATCACGCCGCAGCAGGCCCTGTGGGTGCCGGGCGGAACCCTGCATCACACCCGCGCGTTGAGCGCTGCGGCGTTCCGCAATCTGTACGTTGGCATCGACGTCGCCGCGGACATGCCTGCGGAATGCACGGTGCTTGAAGTATCGGCGCTGCTGCGCGCCCTGATCATCGAACTCGACGGCATCCGGGCCGAGGATGATTCCGGCTACTACGCCAGCCTGTGCGCGGTGATCGCCACCCAGTTGCGTCGGCAGACGCGACACGCGCGGCACCTGCCATGGCCGCAGGACGAGCGCTTGCAGCACTGGTGCCAGGCGCTGTACGACCATCCAGACGATGATCGGGACATGGCGGCGTGGGCGGCGCACCTGGGTCCGTCCACGCGCACGCTGGCGCGCCACTTCGAGCGCGAGACCGGCATGACAGTGCGCGCATGGCGCACGCGCCTGCGGTTGCTGCGCGCGATCGAGTGGCTGGCGCAAGGGCGCTCGCCGACACGGATCGCGCACGACCTGGGGTATGCGTCCGCGTCCGCCTTCAATTACATGTTCCGGGTCGAAATGGGCGTCAGCCCGTTACAGTGGCGACGATCCAGGTGACCCTCGCGGCGTGTCGCCGAGTTGCCTTGACCCTGATGACGTCCGGCCATGCCCGCACGCGCTGCCGCGCACCGGTGGCGATGGGTGATGCCGTTCGCTTGAACGGGGACGTTTGGCCGGTGGACTAGTCCGCGACCGGGCAGGCCAGGCTGAGCAGCCGATCACCGTCGAAACGCGCCTGGATCCTGCCGTCGCCCACCTTGTCGGCAGGCCAGTCCGCCACGGCCGCAGCACCCGGCAGTGGATTGCCAAGATGGAAATACACCTTGCCGCGCGTGTCGCCCGGCTGCAGGTGCGGGCAGCCTTGAATTGGCGATGCCGGCTGCCCGCAGTCGCCCTGCAGCAGGCACAGACGCGTGTAGCACTGGCCGGCGCCTGACCAGTGCCCCTGCGCGGCGAGGCAGCCGGGCTCTGTCGCCAGTACTGCCCAACACGCCAGGCCGAAGAGGGGGGTGGCCGACATCAGCACCGGGAGCAAGTAGCGACGAACGCGCTGACGGACGTGGAGGAGGGGCGATGTCATCCTGCGATGATGCGCCACGGCGCAGGTCCGGGCCAACCCGATGTGATCCGATGTGATCCGGTGCCGCCGATGGAATGCTGTGGCATCACCGGGTACATCGATCACCGTCGCGCAAGGCGCGCGGGACGTCGTGCCCGCGCTCACCGGTGGAACGCTGTCTTACCCCGACGCCGCCGTGCCGCCACAGCGCTTACTGTCAGGGCTCCTGATCACGCTGTCTGGAGTCGTCCGCCGATGAATGCTCTCACCAACACCCGCATCGTTCTCGCTTCGCGCCCGCAGGGCGAACCGGTGGCGGCCAATTTCCGCTGGGAGCAGGCGGCCGTTCCAGCGTTGGCCCCGGGACAGGTCCTGCTGCGCAACCGCTACCTGTCACTGGACCCGTACATGCGCGGCCGCATGGAGGAAGGCCCGTCGTACGCACCGCCTGTGGCGCTGGATGCGGTGATGGAGGGGCGCACGGTGTCGGAGGTGATCGCCTCCAACCACCCGGAGGTCGCCGTCGGCGAGCACGTGGTCGCTGGCGGCAACTGGCAGACCCATGCGGTGGTGGAGGGCGAGAGCATCGCCCGGCGGCTGCACGAGACGGGCCTGCCGATCAGCACCGCGCTCGGTGTCTACGGCATGCCGGGTTTCACCGCGTATGCCGGCCTGCAGGAAATCGGTCGGCTGCAACCGGGCGAAACCCTGGTGGTGGCCGCGGCCAGCGGGCCGGTCGGGGCGACGGTCGGGCAGATTGCAAAACTGCGCGGCGCGCGCACGGTGGGCATCGCCGGTGGCGAGCAGAAGCGACAGTATCTGGAAACGCTGGGTTTCGATGTGGCGCTGGACCATCGCGCCGAGAACTTCGCCGCGCAGCTGCAGGCCGCGGTGCCCGACGGCATCGATGTGTACTTCGAGAACGTGGGAGGGCATGTCTTCGACGCGGTCGCGCCACTGCTCAACGACTTCGCGCGTATTCCGGTGTGCGGCACCATTGCCACCTACAACGCGCGCGGCGCGGTGTTGCCGGGGCCGGATCGGCTGCCGGGCTTCATGAGTCAGGTGCTGCGCCAGCGGCTGACCGTGCGTGGCTTCATCCAGTCCGACTTCAACGCGCTGTTCCCGCAGTTCCTGGTCGACATGAGCCAGTGGCTGCAGGATGGCCAGGTGCAGTACCGCGAAGACGTCGTCGAAGGGTTGGCCAACGCGCCGGATGCGTTCTTCGGGCTGCTCAAGGGACGCAACTTCGGCAAGCTGGTGGTGAAGCTGGATTGAGTGCGCACGCAGCGCCAACGCGGTCCTGACCCGTAGCTCACGATCGCCACGTTAGCGTGGCGGCATCCCCCGATGAGTACCGATCATGACCAGCGACGAGAAGCAGAAGACCCAGCAGGAAGGCGTCAAGGAAAGCCAGCAGGACCGCAAGCAGGATGAAGCGGCCAAGCAGCGACCCGGCCAGACCGACCAGGCGATTCATGATGCGGAAACGCGGCGGCCGGTGCGCAAGGACAACAACCCGGACTGAGGATGCCGTAGCCGTCGACCGCCGTGACGTCGGCGGTCGAACCGAACATGGACGATCTGATGAAATGCCCGATGTGCTTCGGTGGAGTTCCGCGAGGTGCTGTGG
>NZ_JBFULB010000421.1:0-2865 GCF_056400545.1 Stenotrophomonas sp. P5_A8
CTCAGCCGGTGGCCAGCACGGACAGGACGTCGGCTTCGTCGACGTCGGCCACCACTTCGGCGTGGCCGATGCCGCGCCACAGCACCAGGCGCAGCCGACCGGCGAGGTTCTTCTTGTCCAGGCGCATGCGTGCCAGCAGCGCGTCGGGCGCCAGACCGGCGGGAATTTCCACCGGCAGTTCGTAGCGCAGCAGCAGGTCGCGCAGCTGGTCGGTGTCGGCCTCGCTGCTCATGCCCAGCCGGGCGGACAGGCGAGCAGCGAGCACCATGCCTACCGCGACTGCTTCGCCATGGTTGAGGTTGTCGTTGCCGGGCGCGCCGTAGCCCTGTTCGGTTTCGATGGCATGGCCGAAGGTGTGGCCGAGGTTGAGCAGGGCGCGTTCGCCCTTTTCCAGTGGATCGCGGGCGACGATCTCGGCCTTGTGTTCGCAACTGCGCGCGATCGCCTGGGCCAACGCGGCGTCATCGCCGGCCAGCAGCGCGGCGTGTTCGGCCTGCAGCCAGCGGAAGAACAGCGGATCGCCGATGGCGCCGTACTTGATCACTTCGGCCAGCCCGGCGCGCAGTTCGCGCGGCGGCAGGGTGCGCAGGGCCGCAGTGTCGGCGATCACCGCGCGCGGCGGGTGGAACGCGCCGACCAGGTTTTTGCCTTCGGGAATGTCCACGGCGGTCTTGCCGCCGACCGAGGAATCGACCATCGCCAGCAACGAGGTCGGCAACTGCACGCAGTCCACTCCGCGCATCCAGCAGGCGGCGGCAAAGCCGGCCAGGTCGCCCGCCACGCCGCCACCGAGCGCCATGACGCAGGCATCGCGGGTGGCGCCGAGTGACGCCAGGGCGGTGATCGCCGCGCCGAAGTTGGCCAGGGTCTTGGAGGCTTCGCCGGCCGGCAGCACCATTTCGCCGATCAGCAGGTCCGGGCGTGCGTCGAGCAGGGCCGAATTCACCCCGGCCAGGTAGAGCGGCGCCACCGACGAATCGCTGAGCAGCAGCACATGGCGGCCGCGCACGTGCTGGGCGAGCAGCGCGCCCTGGCCCAGCAGGTTGGGGCCGATGTGGATGGTGTAGGGGGTGTCGCCGCCAACGGCGACGGTGCGGGGGGCGGGGGTCATGCGGGTGTTTCCTGTCGCTGCCATTGCGCGGCCAGGCGCAGTACCAGCTGCGCGGTGGCCTCGGCGGGGGTGTAAAGGTCGGTGTCCAGGGTGAGGTCGGCCAGCTCGCGGTAGAGCGGGTCGCGCAGCGCGGCCATCTCGTGCAGGACCTGTTCGCGGTCCGGACGCTGCAGCAGGGGACGGGTGCGGTCGCGCGCCAGCCGTTCCAGCTGGGCCGGCACGCTGACCCGCAGGTACACCACGAAGCCGTGCGCGGCGATGGTCTGGCGATTGCCGGCATCCAGCACCGCGCCACCGCCGGTGGAGACCAGCTGGTTGCGCCCGGCCAGCAGCGTCTGCAGCACCTGGCGTTCGTGCTGGCGGAAGCCGGCTTCGCCGGAGTGCTCGAAGATGGTCGCGATGCTGGCGCCGGCGGCATCGACGATGGCCTGGTCGGCGTCGACGAAGTCCAGCGTGAAGCGCTCGGCCAGGCGACGCCCGATGCAGGTTTTGCCGGCGCCCATCGGGCCGATCAGGATCAGGTTCGGGGCGGGATTCATTACCCGCGATCCTAACATCTCCGTGCCACGGCCTTTACGCGCAGGCCCCCATCGTGGGGAGCGCGGAATGTCCCGCGCGTTGCCGGAGCGTGCCCATGTCAGTGGCCAAAATCATCGAGATCAATGCCTCCTCCAAGACCAGCGTCGAGGACGCCGTGCGCAGTGGCCTGAAGAAGGTCTCCGAGACGGTCAAGGGTATCCAGGGCGCCTGGATCAATGAAACCAAGGTCGTGACCGATGGCGAGGGCAACATCACCGAGTGGCGGGTCAATCTGCGGGTGACCTTCCTGGTGGGCTGATCGGGCGCCGGGGTTCCCGCCCGGCGATCAGGCCGGGGACACGATGCGACGCTGCTCGTCCAGCGCGATGACCCGGTCGGCCAGAGCGGGCAGGGTGCGCAGTGCCTGCCGGCTGACCCGTTCGTAGTACTGCACGAAGCGTTCCAGCTGCGCGCGGCTCATGCTGCTGCGCTCGGGTTGGGCGGCCTGCATGCTCTGTTCCTGCTGCCAGCGCCAGCGCGGGATCACCGCAAAGTCCGGCGGCTGCAGGAACCACAGGCGGTCGCAGCGCTGCCACAGCGCGGGGTAGTCCGCGGCCAGGGCCTGGTTGCACCAGTGGCGCCAGCGTCCGTCCGGGTCCGCGTCGCGTTCCAGGGCGTTCAGCGGCGGCATCAGTTCGGCCTCGGTCTGGGCCGGCGTGCCGAGGAACCAGCCTTCGAAGACCAGCAGGTCCAGTGGGCCGTCCACGCGCGGCCACAGTGACCATGCGACGCGTTCGTCGGCCAGTTTGTCGAAGCGCGGCAGCACTACCGGCTGGCGCGCGGCGATGGCGTCGAAGGTGGCATGCGCCAGCGGCAGATCGTGGGTGCCCGGCGGCCCGCGAGTGAGCAGCAGCGGGTGCACCTCGCGGGCCRGGCGCTGGCGCTGGGCGCGGGTCAGGTAGACATCGTCGATGGAGAACATGGCCGCCCGCAGACCGCGGGCTTCCGCCAGGGCCACGACCTGCGCGGCCAGCGTCGATTTGCCGCTGCCCTGCAGGCCGCTGATCGCCAATACTGGGACCTCGACGCCGGCGCCCAGCGCGTCCTCCAGCGCCTGCGCGACCAGGGCTTGCGGAAAGCCTTTGTTGCTGGGCATGTACGCGGCGGCAGGCATGCGGTGACAATAAACCCAAATCAGGTGGCAAGAAACCAACCATGACCGATCTGTATACCCA
>NZ_JBFULB010000422.1:0-2839 GCF_056400545.1 Stenotrophomonas sp. P5_A8
TTGCGGGGCCGCGCCAAGGGCGGAAGCGCCGGTTCGGGGCAGCGCGCGATCCCGCCGATCAGCCGGATCGGCGGTCGCCTGAGCGAGACCCTGCGGAAACGTAGCGGAGCACATCGTCGAGGATGCGGCGCAGCGCGCTGGCGCGCGAGGTGGCTGGCGCGCCTGATGGTCCACGCGACGGCGACTCGGGGCCGCGCCCCGGCCGACTGCCGACCCGGGCACGGGATGCGGTGTCGGCAGGACCATGGCCGAAGGCGCATTGGCACTGGCACTCGCATCAGCCGTTGTGCGGTTGGCCTTGGTTCTCTGGCATCCGACCTCACTCGCCTGAAACCTGGCGCCCCGCCCAGCCCTACCCTCCACAACGTAGAAGGCCCGGCAATGCCGGGCCTTCTGCTGCCGCTGCAACCGGGTCGGTTACAGGTTCGCCTCTTCGGTCTGCACCTTGTAATGCTTGCGCATCGCGTCGATGTAGGCCTTGGCTGCGGCCATGCCATCGATCTGGTTCAGCTGATCGGTGAAGGCCTTCTTCTGCTCCGGCAGGACCTCGGCCAGGTTGGCCGGGGTCACCTTGGTGACCGCGTACACCAGGTAACGGCCCTGCACGGCCACCTTGCCGTAGCTCGGCTTGCCTTCGGTCGGTGCCTGCGCGCCGAACACGGCACGGTTGATCTCCGGGGTCGGGACCGGCTGGGTGCGCGGCAGGCCCGGCAGCGGGCTCACCTGCAGCTTCTCGCTGACCGCGAGCGCCTGCAGGGTCTGCCCCGCCTTGAGCTTGGCCAGCAGCGCGTCAGCGGCCTTCTCCGAGGCCTGGCGGCTACGGTCGGTACGGATCGCGGCAATCACCTGCTCACGCGCCTTGACCAACGGCAGCGCCTGTTCCGGGCTGTGGTCGGTCACCCGGATCATCACGTTGTGGTTCGGTGCGATCTCGATCGGGTCGCTGACCGTGCCGTCCTGGGTGAGGATGTCGGAGAACGCGGCGCGCAGCACGGCCGGATTGGCGGCGATGCCGCTGGCGGTGGTGCGGGTGAACGGCCCCAGCGTCTGCACCGGCAGGCCCATCTCCTTGGCCGGGCCTTCCAGCGAGGTCGGGTTCTTGTAGACCAGATCCACCAGGCGACCGCTCAGATCGGTGAAGGCGCGCTCGTTGTCGGCCTTGAGCTGCTCGGCGGCCAGCTGGTCGCGCACTTCTTCGAACGAACGGCTCTCGCCCCCCTTCTTTTCGCGCAGCAGCAGCACGTGGTAACCGAAGTCGGTCTTGACCGGACCGGTCACCTCACCGGCCTGCATCGCAAACAACGCGTCTTCGAACGGCTTGACCATCGCGCCACGCTCGACCCACCCCAGATCGCCACCGTGTTCCTTGGAACCGGGGTCTTCAGAGTTGGCCTTGGCCAGCGCGGCGAAGTCGGCACCCGGCTTCTTGGCGTCGGCGGCGATGCGGTTCGCCTTTTCTTCGGCGGCTTTCAGCTTGGCCGGATCACTGCCATCGGCGGCGATCAGGATGTGCGAGGCCAGGCGCTGTTCCGGCGTGGCAAAGCGTGCCTTTTCATCGGCATAGCGCTTGCGCAGGGTCGCCTCGTCGGCCGCGGTGGCGGCCGGCAGGGTGGCACCGTTGATTTCCACGTATTCCAGCGACACGGTTTCCGGCTGGCGGAAGTCCTTGATATGGCCGTCGTACCACTGCTTGATCTGCGCGTCGGTGACTTCGGCGGTATCGGCCGGCAGTTCCGGCAGCGCGGCCAGTTCAACGTCGCGGGTTTCGCCCAGCAGCTTGAGCAGGCGCTCGGTTTCAGCGGCAGTGGCGAAACCGGACAACTGCAGCGCCGACGGGATCACCGACTGCTGGATGCTCTCGCGCACCAGCGCCTCGAACTGGGTCGGGGTGCGCGGCGGATTGCCACCGGCCAGCGCCAGGCGGTACTGGGTGTCGCTGAACTTGCCATCGGGACCCACGAACGCCGGGATCGCGGCGATGTATTCGCGTACGGCGTTGTCGCCAATCACGATGCCGGACTGTTCGCCGGCCAGGCGCACGACCTGCTCGTCGATCATCTGGTCGAGCACGGCCAGCTTGTTCTCGGTGCTTTCGAAATGGCGCGGGTCGAAGTCTTCGCCCTGCTCCTGGCGGGCCTGCTGGCGCGCCTGTTCGAAACGCACGCGGAAGTCCTGCGAGCTGATCTCATGGTGCTGCCACAGGAACGACATCGGCCACCATGCCGGCGCCGAGCGCCACCACGTCGGCGGCGCTGCCACCTTGGCCACGTTCTGCGCACCCACGCCACCGAGGTAGCTGGAGTCGATCACGAACAGGAACGGAATCATCAGCAGCCCCAGGATCACCGTAACGATCCAGCCCGAGGTCTTGTCGCGAAGTTTCTGCAGCATGGGAAAAATCATGGCCTGAGTGGCGAGCCGGGCAGTGTAACCCGCTTCCGGCGTGGCTCCAAAACCATCGCGGGCAGGCGCGGTACCGCTACCGCAACGGCTGCGGGCCGCCGGATGTCGCCATCACATCGGCCCCGGCATCGGCAGCTGGTCATGACGCGCTTGATGCTGTCGCGATAGACAGAAGCGGTTCTTGTGCCAGCGGCGTGGCAGGCAGAAACGCGCTGTGAACCTCCCCAGGCGCGGCTGTTGGTGGATCGGGCGCTGGTCCCCCATGCCCCTTCGGGCGAATGTCCTCCGGCGTCGGCCTGCGGCCACCCCCTCCTCCTTGTTTCGCCACCAGCGGTGGTCGGCGGGTCGGGCGCTGGGCGCCGATGCCCTTTCCGGCGAATGTCCCCCGGCGTCGGCCTTCGGCCGCCCCCTCCTCCTTTATTTCGCCTCCAAGGGC
>NZ_JBFULB010000423.1:0-2815 GCF_056400545.1 Stenotrophomonas sp. P5_A8
CCCTTGCAACGTGCGGAAGCTTCAATTCAATCTGTGCGATCCATCACTTATGGCCCGATAACCTTGGCATAGGCTATCGACGATCTTTACTGCAGTAAGTGTGATCTTTCACGGCGCAGGGGAAGGCGATGGCCAGGGTGCTGGTGGTGGGATCGGATATCCAGGGAGAGCACGCTTTGCTGCAGCGCCTGCGCGCGGCCGCCGCATTGCCCGCGGACACGGTGCGCAGTTGCCGCGATCTGGACGACTGCGATCTGTTGGTGATCAAGGACACCCCGGCACTGCGCAACGCCGCACTGCGCATGGTGCGCGAACGCCCACGCATCCAGTTCTGGATCGAAGACCAGCAGGGTCGGCTGCGCGATGGTCAGGGCGACCCGCGCAGCACGCTGGATGATCATGCGATCGAACACGCACTGCGCCAGATGCCGGCCGCACCGGCGCCGATCGAGGAACCGATCGCCGCGCGTGGGGCCAAGGCGATCACCCGCGCGCTGCGCGAAAGCCTGCAGTCGCGTCATGGTCACGCGGTGCTGGCGCTGGATGGCCTACCGGTGCTGCTGCTGGATTTCGAGCAGGACCAGATGGTGGTGCCCGACGGCAGCGGCAACGTGGAATTGGCGCAGCTGCTGTCGGATGTGTTCGAGCGCCTCGCATTGCACGGTATCGCCGGCAAGCGTTACCAGCAGCTGGCAGGCGAGCTCCCACGGCAGTCGCTGCGGCCACTGCTTTGGCAATGGGGGCAACACCCGGCGCACTGGCAGGATCTGGATACGCGCCTGCAACACCATGCACGCGTGCGCCTGCTGCGCTGGCCTGATTTCCGCGTGCTCGGCCATCAGCACGACAGTTTCCGGTTGTGCTCGCTGCTGCTCAAGCGGCCGTGCAGCGTGGACGAATGCGCCTCGCTGCTGGAGATTCCGCGCGAGGCGGTGCGCGCCTTCGTGCACCCGGCCTATCTGTGTGGGTATGCCGCGCTGGACGCGCCGTCAGGCGGCGGCGGGCTGCTGCGCAGCAACGGCGAGGGCGGCGGCCTGCCCGCCCGGATGTGGCGCAGCGTGCGCCAGCGTGGCGGAGGCTGAGCGTGCGCGAACACAAGATCGTGGTGCTGGGCACCATGGGCTGCGGCAAGTCGACGTTGGTGCGGGCGATCGCCGCTGGTGCGGTCATCGACACCGACGTGCACAACAGCGACCGCCAGGGTGCGGACAAGGCGTCGACCACGGTGGCGATGGACTACGCCGACATCGACCTGCCCAACGGCGACCGCCTGCGGCTGTACGGCACGCCAGGACAGCAGCGGTTCGACTTCCTGTGGCCGATCCTGCTGCAGGGGGCCAGCGGCGTGGTCCTGCTGCTGGATGCCACCCGCAGCGCGGCGGTGGACGAGTTGACGGCGTACCTGGCGATGCTGCAGCAGCATGCGGCGCAGGTGCCGGCGGTGATCGGTGTGTCGCGGCTGGACCTGGCTCCGCAGTTCGACCTGGACGCCTGCGCGGCGCAGGCCGGGCGCGAGGGCCGTTGGTTGCCGGTGGTGCCGGTGGATGCGCGTGATCGCGAACAAGGGTTGTGCCTGATGGACGTGCTGATGAGCGAAATGGAAACCGGTGCGCTGGTGGCCGCGCATGGCTGACGGACACGAGGCGCGCCGCCTGGAGCCGGCGCTGCGCGAGCGCCTGGGGGCGCACCTGCAGGGCTTTGCCGATGACATCAACGGGGTGCGCAGCGTGGTGATGGCCAGCGTGGACGGGTTCGCGCTGGTGCCGGCAGCCGGCACCCACGGCAACGGCGAACGACTGGCGGCGATGACCAGCGCGATGCTGGCGTTGGCCGCTGCGGTCGGGCGGGAGCTGGCGCTGGGGGAGCTGGAAGTACTGATGCTCGAAGCCGACGGCGGCAAGGTGCTGATGCTGGCGCTGCCCGCGACGCCGTCACCGCTGCTGCTGATGACCGCGTGCGACGCGCGCTGCGTGATCGGCAAGGTGCTGTGGAGTGCCAAGGAATGTGGCCGCAACATCATGGCCGAACTCAGCGGATCACGAGCCGATCCGCAGGGGAAAACGGGGCTCGATAACCAACGGGGTGCAACATGGCAGGACTCGACGATACCTTGAACGCGCTGATGACCATCGACGGCGCCCAGGCAGTGGCGCTGGTGGATTACGAGAGCGGCATGCTGCTGGGGGAGGCCGGCTCGGGGATGGACATGGAGGTGGCTGCGGCAGGCAACACGGAGGTGATCCGGGCCAAGATGAAGACGGCCGCCTCGCTCAACCTCAACGACACGATCGAAGACATCCTCATCTCGCTGGGCAAGGCGTACCACATCCTGCGCCCGGTCTCGCGCAAGAAGGGTCTGTTCCTGTATCTGGTGCTGGATCGCAACAAGTCCAACCTGGCCCTGGCACGGCGCAAGGTGCAGGACGTGGAGGCCGATCTGGCGCTGTAGGTTCCCTCCGTCGCCGGTCGCGGTGTGGTGGCGACCGGCGGCGCTTTTTTTTCGTGGTTCTTCTCCCAATGCACGGGAGCGTTCTGCTCCAACGGCGTTGGTAGATCGAGCAGGGCGATACGGATTTGCCCAGGTAGTCCAGGCGACGTGTGGCTGGAGCTGTGGCTCCGACCGGGCTTGTCGCGAGCGTGAGGGCCCCGYAGCSGCCGGTAGGCCCCTGGCGCAAATGTCCCCCGGCCTGGCGGCCTCCTCCTTKATTTTGYCCAGGSGCCTACCGGCCGCTACGGGGCTCGGCTTGCGGTGMGCAGGYAGAAGCCARGCTKYTTTGRCGCTGGTCGGTGGRTCGGGCGCTGGGCCCCCATGCCC
>NZ_JBFULB010000424.1:0-2803 GCF_056400545.1 Stenotrophomonas sp. P5_A8
CCTTGGAGAGCCGGCCAGCGGCCGGCCCTACAYGAGCGCGGCCGCTACCGCCCCGGCCGCCCCCTCAGAACGGCTTGGCCAGCACCAGCCACACCACGCCGATGAACAGCACCAGCGGCAGCTCGTTGAACCAGCGCAGCGCGCGCGAGGACGGCAACCGCCTGCCGCGCAGGCTGCCCTTCAACAGGCGCCCGGTCCAGGTGTAATACACCAGCAGCAGCACCACCAGTCCGAGCTTGGCGTGCAGCCAGCCGGCCGCACCGGGTGCGACCATCGTCGGGAAATCGGGAATCACCTTGTAGCCCAACCACAGCAGCAGCCCCAGGATCAGCGCCAGGCCGAACATCATGTGGCCGAACTTGTACAGGCGCAGGCCCATCAGCTGCAGGCGCTCGGTCACCGGCAGCTGGCCGGCGGTCTCGCTGAGGTTGACCAGGATCCGCGGCAGGTAGAACACCGCCGCCATCCACGCCACCACGAACAGCAGATGGAAGGTTTTTACCCAGTAGTAGGACTGCATGCGCTTGCTCCGGCGGCTGGCGTAAGGTGGCCGCCATTCTCGCATGCCCCAGTAGAGCCGCCGCATGGGTGTCTGCCGCGACCCATCGCCGCACCCGCGCCACGCATCCCGCAGCGCCAGGCCGTACGATAGGCGCCGTTTTCACGACTGCCCCCAAGCCCATGGACAAGACCTACGACGCCGCTTATTTCCAGCGCTGGTACCAGGCCGACCAGACCGGCGGCGCCGCGCGCCTGGCACGCAAGGTCGCTCTCGCGGTAGCCAGCGCCGAGTACTACCTGGAACGCCCGATCCGCAGCGTGCTCGATATCGGCTGTGGCGAAGGCGCATGGCGCGCGCCGCTGCTCAAGCTGCGGCCGCGCGTGCAGTACCTGGGCTTCGACAGCAGCGAGTACGCGGTGCAGCGCTTCGGTCGCAGCCGCAACCTGCACCTGGCCAAGGTCGGCGATTTTGCCTGGCTGCGGCCGTGCGCCCCGGTGGATCTGCTGGTCTGCTCGGATGTGATGCACTACGTGCCCAGCCGCGAGCTGCGCCCTGCCCTGGACGGCTTCGCCGAGCTCACCGGCGGCGTGGCGTTCCTGGAAGCATTCAGCGCCGAAGATGACTTCGACGGCGACCACGAGGGCTTCCAGCCCCGCCCGTCGCGCTGGTACCGGAGCCATCTCACGAAGACCGGCTTCACCGCGCTGGGCTCGCACTGCTGGCTGTCGCCCGCCCTTGCCGGCCATGCGGCGGCCCTGGAACGCGCAGACCGCTGAATCTCCACGACTAATGAGACAGACCCCGTATTAAGGCGCCGATCCCGCCTGTGCGTTATGCTGCGCGGCAACATAAGACCATACATATTCGGACGCCATGCTCTATCAGCTGCATGAGTTGACCCGCAACATGCTCGCCCCGTGGGTGCACCAGGCCCAGGCCAACGCCAAGTTCTTCGCCAACCAGGGACACTGGTGGTCGCAGATGCCTGGCGCTGATCGCCTGTCCGCGGTGAATGAGCTGTTCCATCGCATCGGCAAGGATTACGAGAAGCCCGAATGGGGCATCAACGAAATCGAGGTCGATGGCGAGCGCGTGCCGATCGTGGTGCACGAGGAAGTGAGCAAGCCGTTCTGCAAGCTGCTGCGCTTCAAGCGCCACAGCAACGAAGCCGAACAGCTGCACACCATGCTCAACCAGCCCTTCGTGCTGGTGGTGGCGCCGTTGTCGGGCCACCACGCCACGCTGCTGCGCGACACCGTGCGCACGCTGCTGCGCGACCACCGCGTGTATGTCACCGACTGGGTCGATGCGCGCATGGTGCCGGGCAGCGAGGGCGAGTTCGGCCTGGACGATTACATCGCCTACGTGCAGGAATTCATCCGCCATCTCGGCGCAGAAAAACTGCACGTGGTGAGCGTGTGCCAGCCCACCGTACCGGTGCTGGCGGCAGTGTCGCTGATGGCCAGTCGTGGCGAGCCAACCCCGCGCACGCTGGTGATGATGGGCGGCCCGATCGATGCGCGCTGCAGCCCGACGGCGGTCAACAACCTGGCCACGCAGAACCCGTTGTCGTGGTTCGAGAACAACGTCATCCACACCGTGCCGGGCACCTACCCCGGCGCCGGTCGCAGGGTGTATCCGGGCTTCCTGCAGCACGCGGGATTCCTGTCGATGAACCCGAGCCGGCACTTCAGTTCGCACTGGGATTTCTATGCCGACCTGGTCAAGGGCGACATGGAAGATGCCGATGCGCACCGTCGTTTCTACGATGAGTACAACGCCGTGCTGGACATGCCGGCCAAGTACTACCTGGACACGATTGAAGTGGTGTTCCAGCAGTTCCTGCTGCCGCGCGGAGAGTGGTTCGTCAACGGCGAGCGCGTGGATCCTTCGGCGATCACCGGTACCGCGCTGCTGAGCATCGAAGGCGAGCTGGACGATATCGCCGGGCTGGGCCAGACCGAAGCGRCGCAGGCCTTGTGCAGCGGTATTCCGGCCGAGCATCGCGAGCATTTCATCGTCGAGGGCGCCGGCCATTACGGCATCTTCAGCGGGCGTCGCTGGCGCGAAACCGTGTACCCGAAGGTGCGGGACTTCTTCGCTGCGCATGCGCAGCCGGCCAATGCCAAGCCGAAGAAAGCGGCCAAGATCGCCAGCAACGTGACCCCGCTGCGACGTAAAGCAGGCTGAAGCCAACGCAATTACGGTAGTGCCGGCCGCTGGCCGGCTCCGCGCGACGCAGATCCAAGGTAGTGCCGGCCGCTGGCCGGCTCCTCGCGATGCAGGATGAAAGAGCAGCCG
>NZ_JBFULB010000425.1:0-2786 GCF_056400545.1 Stenotrophomonas sp. P5_A8
GCCCCACCCTCCCCCAGCAACCCGGAAGCCGCGCTGGCTCCGGCCCTGGCTCCGGCCCTGGCTCCGGCCTTGGCTTTGGCCTCGAAAAAAACAATCCAACCCCCACACCCACTACCCTTTACAACACCGACCTCAACGCCGGCACAACCACCATACGCCGTAGTATGCTTTGACCCACGCAGCACCCGCCCAAGGATTGCGCCCATGCACCACCGCCTCCGTACCGCCCTCACCGTCGCCCTGCTCGCCGGCACCGCCCTGGCCCTGGCCGCCTGCAACAGCGGCGTCGTCAAGCGCGTCTCGCCCCCGGCCGCCAGCGTCCAGCAGCTCACCGTACGCGCCGACGGCGGTTGGGATATCGCCCTGCGGCTGCAGAACTTCAGCTCCATGCCCATGACCTTCGACAGCGTCAGCCTGACCCTCAGCGTCGGCGACGAAGCGGCCGGCACCCTCACCACCCGCCCCGCCCTGTCCATCGGTGGCGTCTCCGCCGACGTCATCAACGTGCAGCTGCAGCCCAGCTCCAACGCCCGCCTGGTCGTCGCCGATGCCCTCGCCGGCAACCGTACCCTCGCCTACGCGCTCAAGGGCACGGTCAGCGCCACCCCGCAGGAAAAGAAACAACGCAGCTTCGACGTCGACAACCACAGCACCCTCAACCAGGCCCCCGGCCTGCCCGGCGTGCTGCGCTGACCGGCGCACTTCCCGTATCCCTTTGCACCTGATCGAGACCTGACGATGAGCAGCTACACCGCACCGCTTTCCGATATCCGTTTCGCCCTGCATGACGTGCTCAAGGTCGAACCGCTGTTCGCCCGCCTCGGCTTTGCCGACGCCACCGCCGACGTGGTCGACGCCGTGCTCGAGGAAGCCGGTCGCTTCAGCACCACCGTGCTGGCACCGCTGAACAGCGTCGGTGACGAAATCGGCTGCGCGCTCGACCAGGCCACCGGCGAAGTGACCACGCCGCCGGGCTTCAAGCAGGCCTACGCACAGTTCGTCGAGGGCGGCTGGACCGGCCTCACCGCGGCGCCAGAACTTGGCGGCCAGGGCCTGCCGCACACCCTGGGCGTGCCGCTCAATGAAATGATCAACGCCGCCAACCTGGCCTGGGGCAACTTCCCGCTGCTCTCCCACGGCGCCATCGAAGCGCTCAAGCAGCACGGCGAAGCCTGGCAGCAGGACGCCTTCCTCAAGCCGCTGATCGAGGGCCGCTGGACCGGCACCATGTGCCTGACCGAACCGCACTGCGGCACGGACCTGGGCCTGCTCAAGACCAAGGCCGAGCCCAACGCCGATGGCAGCTACGCCATCACCGGCACCAAGATCTTCATCACCGCCGGCGAGCACGACCTCACCGACAACATCGTCCACCTGGTACTGGCCAAGCTGCCCGACGCACCGGCCGGCGCCAAGGGCATCTCGCTGTTCGTCACCCCCAAGTTCAAGGTCGACCGCGGCGGCAAGGTCGGCGAACGCAACGCGCTGCGCTGCGGCTCGATCGAACACAAGATGGGCATCAAGGGCTCGGTTACCTGCGTGATGAACTTCGACGGTGCCCAAGGCTACCTCGTCGGCCAGCCGCACAAGGGCCTGCAGGCGATGTTCACCATGATGAACACCGCGCGCCTCGGCGTCGGCCTGCAGGGCATCGGCCTGTCCGAGCGCGCCTACCAGAACGCGCTCAAGTACGCCCGCGAGCGCCTGCAGTCGCGTTCGCTGAGTGGCCCGAAAAACCCGGAAAAGCCGGCCGACCCGATCCTGGTCCACCCGGACGTACGCCGCATGCTGCTCACCATCAAGTCGCTGGTCGAAGGCAGCCGCCTGCTGGCCCTGCACGCAGCCACGCTGGTCGATGTTGCCCACCACGCCGAGGATGCCGGCGAGCGCGAGCGCGCCGACACCCTGGTGAGCTTCCTGACCCCGATCTCCAAGGCCTGCCAGACCGAATGGGGCATCGAAAACACCTACAACGCCCTGCAGTGCTTCGGCGGCCACGGCTACATCCGTGAACACGGCATGGAGCAGTTGGCCCGCGACGCGCGCATCACTACCCTCTACGAAGGCACCACCGGCATCCAGGCGCTGGACCTGATCGGACGCAAGACCGCCTCCAGCCAGGGCGCCGGGCTGAAGCTGATGCTGGCCGAGATCGAAACCTTCGCCAAGGCCAATGAAGGCAACGAAGCGCTGGCCGAATTCATCGCCCCGCTGCGCGCCAAGGCCGACGAATGGGGCAAGCTCACGATGGCCACCCTGCAGCGCGCCGCCGGCAACCCCGAGGAACTGGGCGCGGCCAGCTTCGACTACCTGTTCTATTCGGGCTACGTGGTGCTGGCCTACTGGTGGGCCCGCAGCGTCGCCGCCGCCGATGCCTCCGCGCAGAGCGAGGCGTTCAAGCAGGCCAAGCGCGAAACCGCCCGCTTCTACTTCGCCCGTGTCCTCCCGCGCACCCTCAGCCACGCCGCCGCGATCCAGTCCGGCGCCGCCCCGCTGATGACCATGGAAGACGCACATTTCGGCGAGGCCTGAGCACCGCACCGGCCCACCGACCCACCGACCCACCGACCAACGGTCACTCAATACCGCCACCGCTGTGACTCCGGCAGGTGCCGACCGCTGGTTGGTACCACCGACACCCCATCTGGAGAAAAGCCCCCTTTTTGTTAAAGGGGGCGCGCCAACGGCGCGGGGTTTAGGTGGAATGCGCGGAACGCGGTCGCCACCGGCGGCCGCGTTGGGCGCGCCAACGGCGCGGGGTTCAGGTGGAATGCCCAACCGAATCG
>NZ_JBFULB010000426.1:0-2780 GCF_056400545.1 Stenotrophomonas sp. P5_A8
CTGCTGGACCAGGCCAAGCTGGTTGCTGGCTGATCCATTGAAAGCGAACGATCAGGCGCCGCGTGCGCCTGATCGCGGATGAAGGAACGGCTGCGCCGCCGCAGGCGGCGCAACCACCCCATCACCCCAGATTGAGCGAACCCCATGGAAATCGGTTTTACCCTCGTTGCCCAGGCACTGGCGTTCGCCGGTCTGATCTGGATCATCGCGACCAAGATCTGGCCGCCGCTGATGAATGCCATCGAAGAGCGTCAGCAGAAGATCGCTGAAGGCCTCGCCGCTGCCGACCGCAGCCAGAAGGATYTGGCCCAGGCGCAGGAAAAGGTCAACGAAGCACTGAAGGATGCACGCGGCAAGGCCAACGAGATCATCGACCAGGCCCACGCGCGCGCCAATCAGATCGTTGAAGCCGCCAAGAATGAAGCCATCGCCGAAGCGAACCGCCAGAAAGATCTGGCCCACGCTGAAATCGAGGCTGCCGCCAACCGTGCCCGTGAGGATCTGCGCAAGCAGGTGTCCGCGCTGGCGGTGAGCGGTGCCGAAAAGCTGCTCAAGCGCGAAATCGATGCCAACGCCCACAAGGCGCTGCTCGACGAGCTGGCATCGGAGATCTGATCGATGAGCCAGGCCCTCACGCTTGCACGCCCGTATGCCCGCGCCGCGTTCGCGACCGCGCGCGACGAAGGCACGTTCGCGCCGTGGTCGGACGCGCTTGCGTTCTCCGCCCACGTAGCCGCCGACCCGCGCGTGGCGGCCTTGCTGTCGAACCCGGAACTGGACCGCGGCGAAGCCGTCGCGTTGCTGGCCCCGGAATCGTCCAGCGAGACCTTCGGTCGCTTCCTGGCCATCCTGGCCGGTGCGCACCGTCTGCCGCTGCTGCCGGAAATCGCCGGCATGTACGCCCAGCTGCGCGCTGAAGCCGAGCACGTGGTCAAGGCCACGGTGACCTCGGCCACCGACCTGTCCGGCGCCGAACTGGACGCCATCAAGGCCGCGCTGCGCAAGCGCTTCGGCTGCGAGGTGGACGTGACGACCGCGGTCGATGCCTCGCTGATCGGCGGTGCCGTGATCGACGCCGGCGATGTGGTCATCGATGGCTCGCTCAAGGGCAAGCTGTCGCGCCTGCAGACCGCGCTCGCTAACTGAATTCATTTAACGTCCGGCGTGATCGCCGGCACTAGGACTTGACGATGGCAACCACGCTCAACCCCTCCGAAATCAGCGAACTGATCAAGAACCGCATCGAGAAGGTCAAGCTGGCCGCGGAATCGCGCAACGAAGGCACCGTGACCAGCGTGTCCGACGGCATCGTGCGCATCTTCGGTCTGGCCGACGTGATGCAGGGCGAAATGATCGAACTGCCGAACAACACCTTCGCCCTGGCACTGAACCTGGAGCGCGACTCGGTCGGCGCCGTGGTGCTGGGTGCCTATGAGCACCTGCGCGAAGGCGACGTCGCCAAGACCACCGGCCGCATCCTGGAAGTGCCGGTCGGTCCGGAAATGCTCGGCCGCGTGGTCAACGCGCTGGGCGAGCCGATCGACGGCAAGGGCCCGATCGCCGCCAAGGCCACTGCGCCGGTGGAGCGCGTTGCCCCGGGCGTGATCTGGCGCAAGTCGGTCGACCAGCCGGTGCAGACCGGTTACAAGTCCGTCGACTCGATGATCCCGATCGGCCGCGGCCAGCGCGAGCTGGTCATCGGTGACCGCCAGACCGGCAAGACCGCCCTGGCCATCGATGCGGTGATCAACCAGAAGACCACCGGCATCAAGTGCGTGTACGTCGCGATCGGCCAGAAGGCCTCGACCGTGGCCAACATCGTGCGCAAGCTGGAAGAGAACGGCGCCCTGGCGCACACCGTGGTGGTTGCTGCGACCGCGTCCGAATCGGCCGCGATGCAGTACATCAGCGCCTACTCGGGCTGCACCATGGGCGAGTACTTCATGGACCGCGGCGAAGACGCGCTGATCGTGTACGACGATCTGTCCAAGCAGGCCGTTGCCTACCGCCAGATCTCGCTGCTGCTGAAGCGCCCGCCGGGCCGCGAAGCCTACCCGGGTGACGTGTTCTACCTGCACTCCCGCCTGCTCGAGCGCGCTGCCCGCGTGTCCGAAGAGTATGTGGAGAAGTTCACCAACGGTGCCGTCAAAGGCAAGACCGGCTCGCTGACCGCGCTGCCGATCATCGAAACCCAGGCCGGCGACGTCTCGGCCTTCGTGCCGACCAACGTGATCTCCATCACCGACGGCCAGATCTTCCTGGAAACCGATCTGTTCAACTCCGGCATCCGCCCGGCCGTGAACGCCGGTATCTCGGTGTCGCGCGTCGGTGGTGCGGCCCAGACCAAGATCATCAAGAAGCTGTCCGGCGGCATCCGTATCTCGCTGGCGCAGTACCGCGAGCTGGCTGCGTTCGCGCAGTTCGCCTCGGACCTGGACGAAGCCACCCGCAAGCAGCTTGAGCGCGGTCAGCGCGTCACCGAGCTGATGAAGCAGAAGCAGTACGCCCCGATGTCGATCGCCAACCAGGCGCTGTCGATCTACGCCGTCAACGAGGGTTACCTCGACGACGTGCCGGTCAACAAGCTGCTGGCACTGGAAGAGGGCCTGCACGCCCACTTCGCCAACACCCAGGGCGAGCTGATCAACAAGATCAACGCCACCGGCGGTTGGGACAACGAGATCGAAGCTGCCTTCAAGCAGGGCATCTCCGAGTTCAAGACCACCGGCAGCTGGTAATACCGGTCCTGTAGAGCGGAGCGTTGCTCCGCTGGGCTTGAA
>NZ_JBFULB010000427.1:0-2773 GCF_056400545.1 Stenotrophomonas sp. P5_A8
CACCACCGTGTGGGCTGTGGACCCTCCAGATTCCTGAAGGGAATCTGTATTCCGTCGTTCACCATCAGCCCACGTCCCCGCATCCGGCGCTGCGCTGGTACCCTTTCCTTCCCCCCTTTCGCCTCGCTGCCGCCGCCATGAGCCGACTCCGTATATTTGACGACACCGCCCCGGATACCGCACGGTTCGACAGCCGCGATGGCGACGCGATCGCAGCCGAACTGAAGAAGATCGGCGTCACCTTCGAGCGCTGGCAGGCGGCCCATGAGGTCGCCCCAGGCGCGAGCCAGGACGAGGTGTTCGCTGCCTACCGTACCGACATCGACCGCCTGGTCGCCCAGCACGGCTTCAAGAGCGTGGACGTGGCCTCGATCGCCCCGGACAACCCCAACCGCGCCGAACTGCGAAAGAAGTTCCTCGACGAACACTTCCACAAGGAAGACGAGGTGCGCTTCTTCGTCGCCGGCTCCGGGCTGTTCACCCTGCACGTGGACGGCAAGGTCTACGAGATCGAGTGCGTCAAGAACGACCTGATCGCCGTGCCCGACGGCATCACCCATTGGTTCGACATGGGCGAAGAACCCAATTTCGTGGCGATCCGCTTCTTCACCGAGGCCGATGGCTGGATCGGTCATTTCACCGGCAGCGACATCGCCCAGCAGTTCCCGCGTTACCACCCCGCACAGCACCAGGCCGACTGATCCATGCCGCATCCCACTGTCATCCTCACCGATATCGAAGGCACCACCAGCAGCATTTCGTTCGTCAAGAACGTGCTGTTTCCGTATGCACGCAAGGCACTGCCGGCGTTCGTCGCCGCGCATGGCCAGCAGCCGGAGGTACGCCGCTGGCTGGACGCGGTGGCCGTGGAGATCGGCGGTGCCTGCCAGGACAGCCTGATCGTGGAAACCCTGCAGGGCTGGATCGACCAGGACCGCAAGCACACGGCCCTGAAGGCGCTGCAGGGCATGATCTGGGAAAGCGGCTACCGCAACGGCGACTACAAGGCGCACTTCTATCCGGAAGTGGCGGCGGTGCTGAAGGGCTGGCATGCGCAAGGCAAGCCGCTGTACGTGTACTCGTCCGGCTCGGTGCCGTCGCAGAAGCTGTTCTTCGGTTTCAGCGACGCCGGCGACCTGACCGGTCTGGTCTCGGGATGGTTCGACACCGAAGTCGGCGGCAAGCGTGAGGCCGACAGCTACCGCCATATCGTCAAGGCGATCGGCGTACCGGCCGGGCAGATCGTGTTCCTGTCCGACGTGGTCGAAGAGCTGGATGCCGCCCGCGAAGCCGGCCTGCAGACCCGCCTGCTCGACCGCCTGGACGACTACCCGCTGCCGCGCAGCGGTGAAGCCACGCATGGCCATGACCGCGTCGAGAATTTCCAGCAGATCACGCTGTAGCGCCACGCTGCCCGCCCTGAAGCCAGGCACGACCGGATGGGTAGAGCCACGCCATGCGTGGCTGCACGTCGCGCACTCCCCGGCACCGCGCCCAACCACGCGTGGCGTGGCTCTACCGCAGGACGTCGGCCAGTGAGGTGAGGCGGAGCGTGCTGCGCAGCGTGTCCAGGTCCGCATCGCTGCGCAGGCGGAGGGTCTTCGCCTCCCCCGGCACCAGGTCCAGCGCGTTATCGTCCAGCGTGGCATCCCGGTCGTCGAAGTCGATCCACAACGCGCGCACCAGCGTTGGCGAACGCAACGTGAGCACATAGCCTTCGCCATCGGCACGCAGGTCGCTGTCGATCTTCGTCCGTGTCAGCGCAAGGTCCTTGGCCGCGGCGAAGTACACCACCTGCTGCGACAGCACCTGCGTTCCATCCAGCAGTTCGACCACCGCCACGGTCCGCGTCGGATCCGCCCCGTGCAGCAGCGATGCATCCTCGTACCGGCCCACCTCCAACGCCGACAGCGGCGGCAACGCCACGGTGTGCCGCTGCTGGTGGCGCAGCGTCCCATCCAGATCAATCACGCGCAGCCGCCATGTCGCCTGGAATCCCTGCTGGCGATCATTGAGCAGGCTTACCCGGGTCACCCCGTCATCACGCAACGCCGCCACCGCCCGGTCGGCAAAGAAGCGTTTCGCGTGGAAATGCAGCGCCTTCCAGCGGCCTGCGTAGTCGATGCTGGACCACGACGCCCCCGGCCACACATCGTTGAGCTGCCAGTACAGCGAGCCCATCGTGYACGGCCGTGACGCGCGGTGGTGCAGCGCGGCCAGCTGGATGCCGTCGGCCTGCATCACCTGGCTGAGGTACACGAACGCCGGGAAATCGCGCGGCGCGCCGTACTCGTCTTCGATGTACTTCAACAGGCGCTGGTTGCCCTCGCCCGCCATGAATTTCTGGTGGGCGCGCACCGTGGCGCTGTCCACCTGCTGCTCGGCGACCGGAATGATGCCGTCCAGCGTGCGCAGCGACGGCCAGGCCTGCAGCCCGTATTCGGACATGAAGCGCGGCGTCTCGCGCAGGTAGGCGGTCACCGGCAGCGCCGGGTTGCCCCACACCTGCCAGTAGTGTTTGTCGCCACGGGTGGAATCGTTGGCCTTGTCGTCCAGGTCGTTGCTGGGCGAGCTGGACCAGTACGGCACGCCCAGGCCCTCTTCGGCCACCACCTGGCGCAGGTCGTTGCCGAACAGGTCCACGTAGCCCTGCCAGACCTTCGCCGCGAATGCCGGATCGGCAGCGGTGAGGTCGCGACCATGGCCCCAGTCTTTCCACGCGGTTTCTTCCTCGTTGTTGCCACACCACAGGACCACGCTGGGATGGTGGCGC
>NZ_JBFULB010000428.1:0-2754 GCF_056400545.1 Stenotrophomonas sp. P5_A8
CAGGTGCCAGCCCGTATCCACCTTCATCATCATCGCCGCAGCCAGAATCAGCGCCGCGGTGATGATGCCGGCCGACACACGGTTGGCGATCTTCTGCAGGTTCTCCATCAACCGTGATTCTTCCAGCCCGGTGACTTTCATCTGCAGCCGGTTCTCGGCGAGCAGCGCGAGGATATCGGACATCTTGCGCGGGCCTTCGCGCAGCAGCTGCTGCATCTCCATCGCCTCGCTGGCCAGGTTGGCCGCCGACAGCGATTTCTTCAGCCGCGCGCGCATCACATGCTGCAGCTGCTTTTCCACGATGCGGCGGGTGTCCAGGTCCGGCGACAACAGCCGGCACACGGTTTCCAGGTTGAGCAGCGCCTTGCCGAGCAGGCTCAGCTCCGGCGGCGTACGCAGGCCGCTGGCGGTGGCGATGCGGACCAGGTCGAGCACCACGCGGCCTTCGGAGTAGCTGGTGTTGGCCGCGTAACGCGCGATCATCTGCCCGGTCTCGCGCAGGTAACGCTCCTCGTCGAAGGATTCCAGCCGCGTGCTGATGCCGATGATCTCATCGGCCACTTCCTCACCGCGGCCGTCCACCGCGGCGAACAGCAGCTTGAGCAGGCGCTCGCGCAAGCGGGGCGGCATGTGCGCGACCATGCCCAGGTCGAAGATCGCCAGCCGACCTTCGGGCGTCACGCGCAGGTTGCCCGGATGCGGATCGGCATGGATCTCGCCATGCACGAAGATCTGGTCGACATAGCCGCGGATCAGCGCGGCCGCCAGCGGCGCCATCGGCTGCTCGGTGCGGCGCACGTCGGGAATCATGTCCACGCGCACGCCGTGGGCCAGTTCCATGGTCAGCACGCGGTGGCTGCAGTAGTCCCACACCGGTTGCGGCACCCACAGCGGCTTGAACGGCTTGAGATGCTGGCCAAAGCGCTGCAGGTTTTCCGCCTCGGCCTGGTAGTCCAGCTCCTGCATCAGGGTCTTGGCGAACTCGTTGAGCCAGTCGCGCAGGCGCACGCGGCGGCCGACCTGGGTAAGGTGGTCGGCGGCCAGCGCGAAGCTGCGCAGCACGTCCAGGTCCGAGCGCAGCTGCGCGGCCACTTCCGGCTTCTGTACCTTGACGGCCACCTCGCGGCCGTCATGCAGTTGCGCGCGGTGCACCTGGGCGATCGAGGCGCAGCCCAGCGGCACCGGATCGAAGCTGGCAAACAGCTTGGACACCGGCGCGCCCAGTTCCCGCTCGATGATGCTGGCGATGCGCTCTACCGGGATCGGTGCCACCTTTTCCTGCATCCGCTCCAGTGCGGTGGCGAACTCCACCGGCACCATGTCCGGGCGCGTGGAAAGCATCTGGCCGAGCTTGACGAAGGTGGGGCCGAGCGATTCCAAGTCGGTGACGAACTGCTCCGGGTTGCCTTCCGGCGGCAGGTCGTGCATCGCCCGCGCATCCAGGTTCATGCCCGAAAACACCCCGGAATGCCGGTAACGCAGCAGTAGGCGCAGGATCTGGCTGCGGCGGTTCATGCCCTTGACCAGCGACGGCGTACCAGGGGCGACAGGCGTGGTATTCAAGCAGGGCTCCAGCAGGGGGATCACCGGCAGTGTCGCCGGGACGGGGTGGTGGGCCGGTGAATCCGCCTGGCGCTATCGCCCCGCGCCCCGGATCGGGCAGAATCCACGCTCCCGCTTGATCTATTGGATTGCCATGGCCGGTGCCAGCCTGTTCGCGTTGCTCGATGACATTGCCGCGCTGTTGGACGATGTGTCGGTCCTGACCAAGGTCGCGGCCAAGAAGACCGCCGGCGTGCTTGGCGACGACCTGGCGCTGAACGCGCAGCAGGTGACGGGTGTCAACGCCAACCGCGAGCTGCCGGTGGTATGGGCGGTGGCCAAGGGCTCGCTGGTCAACAAGGCGATCCTGGTGCCGGCCGCGCTGGCGATCAGCGCGCTGGAGGCCTGGCTGCGCGGCAAGGGCTACCCGGTGCCGATCGTGGTGCCGCTGATGATGATCGGCGGCGCGTTCCTCTGCTACGAGGGCGTGGAGAAGCTGGCGCACCGCTTCCTGCATTCGCAGGAAGAAGATGCCCAGCAGAAGGCCGAGCGGGTCAAGGCGCTGGCCGATGAAAAGGTGGACATGGTCGCGTGGGAGAAGGACAAGGTGAAGGGCGCGGTACGCACCGACTTCATCCTGTCGGCCGAGATCATCGTGCTGTCACTGGGTGTGGTGTCCGCTGCGCCGTTCCTCAACCAGGTCACCGCGCTGGTGATCATCGCCCTGGCGATGACGGTGTTCGTGTACGGCCTGGTGGCCGGCATCGTGAAGCTGGACGACGTCGGCCTGTACCTGTCGCGCAAGGGCGCGGCGCTGGCGGCGATCGGCCGTGGGCTGCTGGTGACCGCGCCGTGGCTGATGAAGTTCCTGTCGGTGGCCGGGACGGCGGCGATGTTCCTGGTCGGTGGCGGCATCCTGGTTCACAACGTGCCGGCGCTGCACCACCTGGTACAGGCACTCGGTGGTGAAGGCCGCTGGGGCTGGCTGGTCAACGCGCTGGGCAACATGGTGGTTGGCGTGATCGCCGGTGCCATCGTGCTGGCGGCGGTGATGGGGTTCCAGAAGCTGCGCGGGAAGAAAGCGGCGCATTGAGGGTGAGGCCGCCGAGCAGGGCTCGGCGCTACCGGTGGGGGCGGGGGATTGATCATCATTCCGCGCCCGGCGGCGGATGCCAACCGCAGGGCGATGCGCTAATCGAAGCGGCGCTTGTC
>NZ_JBFULB010000429.1:0-2743 GCF_056400545.1 Stenotrophomonas sp. P5_A8
GCGACCGACAGCAGATGGGTCCAGATCTTGTTCTTGTCGCTGATGAACAGATCGAGGATCAACAGGGTGAACGCACTGGCGATCAGCACCAGCTCGGGAGCGAGCGGGGGCAGGTCAGCGGCGGTCAATGGCAACAGCGGCGAGGTGGTCATCATCAAATCCTGGAATCAATACTCTCGACGGCCCGATTACAGCAGCTTGCTGGATGCAATCTGCATCACGAGCTTCGCGATCGAGGGCTCCATCAGGTCGGTCAGCGGCTTGGGGTACAGGCCCAGGGCGAGAGTGCCCACGGCGAATACACCCAGCACCAGCCATTCGCGACCGTTGATGTCCTTCAGTTCGGCGACATGGGCATTGGCCACTTCACCGAAGAACACGCGCTTGTACAGCCACAACGTATACGCCGCCGTGATCACCAGGGTACTGGCCGCACCCAGCGCCAGGGCCGGATGACGCTGGAAGCTGGCCATGATGATCATGAACTCGCCAACGAAACCGCTGGTGCCCGGCAGGCCGGCATTGGCCATGAAGAACAGCATGGCGAAGGTGGCAAACCACGGCATCACGTTCACCACGCCGCCGTAATCGGCGATCCGGCGGCTGTGCATGCGGTCGTACAGCACGCCCACGCAGGAGAACATGGCGCCAGAGACGAAGCCGTGCGACACCATCTGCACCATGGCGCCCTGCAGACCCAGACGGGCCGCATCCGGGCTGCCGGCGTCACGCACCAGCCACAGCGCGATGAAGGTGCCCAGGGTGACAAAGCCCATGTGCGCGATCGACGAATAGGCGATCAGCTTCTTCATGTCGTCCTGGACCAGGGCGACCAGGCCGACATAGATCACCGCGATCAGCGACAGCGTGATCACCAGCCATGCCCATTCCTGGGAGGCGTCGGGGACGATTGGCAGGTTGAAGCGCAGGAAACCGTAACCACCAATCTTCAGGGCGATGGCGGCCAGGATCACCGAGCCGGCGGTCGGCGCCTCGACGTGGGCGTCCGGCAACCAGGTGTGGACCGGGAACATCGGCACCTTGACCGCGAACGCGATCAGGAACGCGAAGAAGATCCAGGTCTGCTCCTTGCCCGACAGCTGCAGCTGGTACAGGTCGGCCAGCTGGAAGCTGCCACCCTTCAGGTAMAGGTAGATCAGCGCCACCAGCATCAGCACCGAGCCGAGGAAGGTGTACAGGAAGAACTTCAGCGCGGCGTAGATGCGGCGCGGGCCGCCCCAGACACCGATGATCAGGAACATCGGGATCAGCATCGCTTCGAAGAACACGTAGAACAGCATCGCGTCGGTCGCAGCGAAGATGCCGACCGTGACGCCTTCCAGGATCAGGAAGGCGGCCACGTACTGGTTGACGCGCTTGTCGATCGCGCTCCACGCACCAATCAGGGCCAGCACCGAGACCAGCGTGGTCAGCAGGATCAGCGCGATGGCGATGCCATCGACGCCGAGGTTGTAGCCGATGTCGTAGGCGGGGATCCAGGCGCGGGTCTCGACGAACTGCAGCGCGTCGTTCCCTACGTCATAGCCGCTGAGCAGCGACAGGCTGGCCACGAAGGTCAGCACCGCTACACCCAACGACGCCCAGCGGGCGGTGCGGGCATCACGGATGGCAAGGATCAAGGCACCGCCGAGGATCGGCAGCCAGATGAGAACACTGAGTAGAGGCCAGTTCGACACGTCTTCTTATTCCGTACAGGTCATCAACGCAGGTAATGCATCRGGACGCCCAGGAGGGCAATCAGGCCGATGATCATCGCGAAGGCGTAGTGATAGAGGAAACCGGATTGGGTGCGACGCAGCAGGTTGGCCGCCAGATCGATCAGGCGCGCCGAACCGTTGACCACCACACCATCGACGATGTTCGTGTCGATCGCGCGCGAAACCTTGCCGAGCTTGATGCCGCCGCCGGCGAAACCGCCGATCCAGAGTTTGTCGAAGCCGTACTTGTTCTCCAGTACCGATACCAGCGGTGCGAAGGTCTTGCGGGCCTTGCCCGCCAGCTCCGGCTTCCACAGGTAGAACAGGGCCGCCAGCAGGAAGCCGGCCACGGTCAGGAAGAAGGCCGGGGCCATCATCCCATGGAGCGCGAAGGCCACCGGACCGTGGAACTCTTCAGCCAGGGCACCAATGGTGTTGCGTGCCGGGTCGTAGAAATCAACGATGCCGGTGAAGAACGAATGCACCTGGCCCGGGACCGCGTGGTCGGCATGCTTGCCGGCCCAGTCGGTGCCGTACAGCATCGGACCGATGCTGAAGAAACCGATCACGATCGAGGGGATCGCCAGCAGGATCAGCGGCAGGGTCACCACCCAGGGGGTCTCGTGCGGCTCATGCGGACCGTGGCCATGGCCATGGTCGTCATGGTGCGCGTCGCCGTGGTGGGCGTCGGCGGCGTGTGCGTCAGCATGATGGTCGTCATGGCCGTGGCCGTGGTCATCATGCGCGTCGCGGAAGCGTTCCTTGCCATGGAAGGTCAGGAACAGCAGGCGGAAGCTGTAGAAGCTGGTCACGATCACACCGCCCAGCACCGCCCAGTAACCGTAGGTGGCCACCCAGCTGTTGGACACGTGCGCGTGGTGCTGCGCCGCTTCGATGATGGTGTCCTTGGAGTAGAAGCCGGAGAAGAACGGCGTCCCCACCAAGGCCAGCGTGCCGATCCACATGGTGATGAAGGTGATCGGCATGTACTTGCGCAGGCCGCCCATCTTGCGCATGTCCTGCTC
>NZ_JBFULB010000430.1:0-2741 GCF_056400545.1 Stenotrophomonas sp. P5_A8
CCCCAGGGATGGGTTTACGGCGTGTCCCGGCAAGGGGGGCGGACCCTCGCCGCGCGCAGAGAAAAACGCGCCAACAAACCCTTACTGCAACAACGACCGCAACATCCACGCATACTTCTCGTGCGTCTGCAGGCGCTGGGTCATCAGATCTTCGGTCGGGGCATCGTCGGCGTCGTCGGCCACGTCCAGCACCTTGCGGGCGGTACGGCACACGGCCTCGTTGGCGGTGACCAACTGGCGTACCATCTCACGCCAGTCCGCACTGTCGGTCAGGCCCGGCTCCTCGGCGATCGAGGTCAGGGCGGCGAATTCGCGGTAGGAGCCCGGGGCGTTGAAGCCCAGTGCACGGATACGTTCAGCGACGTCATCCAGGGCCGCCCACTGTTCGGTGTACTGGGTCTCGAACATGGTGTGCAGCGAGTTGAACATCGAYCCGGTCACGTTCCAATGGAAATTGTGGGTCTTCAGGTAAAGCGTGAACGCGTCCGCCTGGAAGGCCGACAGTCCATCGGCGATCTTCTTGCGATCGCCCTCCTTGATCCCGATATCGATATTCGGGGCCGACGGGGCCGCCGCGCCGAGCTGCTGCTTGGCCGTCTTGGTTTTTGCCGGGGTCTTGGTCGTCTTCGCCATGGGAGAACTCCTTATGGATGGGATGAATCGGATGGCCTTCACAATAGATCAGACTACCCTTTCAGTAGTAAACAAAAGTTCTAAACGAATCGATTGATGAGCGCTATCGAAAAACCACATGCAGCACGCCTGGCCCAGCAGCAGGCCGCGATCAACGGGGCCATGAGCCGCGACCGCGGTCGTTTGCTGGGGATGCTCTCGCGTTGGCGGGCCAAACCGGGCGATGCGGGTCTGGCGGCGGCGTTCGAGCAGGCCTTGCAGGCGTCGGTGCAGCGCCGTGAAGCGCGTGCGCGGAATCTGCCGGCCATCACTCTGGACGAGCAACTGCCGATTGCGCGTGAAGCCGAGGCGATCACCGCGCTGATCCGCGCGCACCAGGTCGTGGTGATCGCCGGCGAGACCGGCTCGGGCAAGACCACCCAGCTGCCCAAACTGTGCCTGGCCGCCGGTCGCGGCGTGGCCGGCATGATCGGCTGCACCCAGCCGCGACGGATTGCCGCACGCGCCGTGGCGACGCGTGTGGCGCAGGAACTGAAATCCGAACTGGGCACCACCGTGGGGTACCAGGTGCGCTTCACCGACCGCGTCGGCGATGACACCCGCATCAAGTTCATGACCGACGGCATCCTGCTGGCCGAGATCAGCAGTGACCGCTGGCTCTCGCAGTACGACACGATCATCGTCGACGAAGCGCACGAGCGCAGCCTCAACATCGACTTCCTGCTCGGCTACCTCAAGCAACTGCTGCACAAGCGCCCGGACCTGAAGCTGATCGTCACCTCGGCGACCATCGACACCTCGCGTTTCGCCGAACACTTCAACGATGCCCCGGTGATCAGCGTCGAAGGCCGGACCTTCCCGGTGGACGTGCGCTATCGCCCGCTGGAAGGCGAAGGCGGCGGCGACGCGGACGGCGGTCGTGATGGCGAACGCACCGTCAATGAGGCCATCGTGGCGGCGGTGGATGAAATCACCCGGATCGATCCGCGGGGCGACATCCTGCTGTTCTTCCCCGGCGAGCGTGAGATCCGCGACGCCCACCAGGCGCTGGAACGGCGCAAGTACCGCGAGACCGAAGTGCTGCCGCTGTATGCGCGGCTGTCGGTCAAGGACCAGGACGAGGTGTTCAACCCGGGCGGCAAGCGTCGCATCGTGCTGGCCACGAACGTGGCAGAAACCTCGCTGACCGTGCCGCGCATCCGCTACGTGGTCGATCCGGGCCTGGCCCGCATCAAACGCTACAGCCCGCGGCAGAAGCTGGACCGGCTGCATATCGAAGCGGTATCCCAGGCCAGCGCCAACCAGCGCAAGGGCCGCTGCGGACGTGTTTCCGAAGGCATCTGCTACCGCCTGTATTCGGAGGCGGATTTCCAGTCGCGGGCGGAGTTCACCGATCCGGAAATCCGCCGCTCCAGCCTGTCCGGGGTGATCCTGCGCATGCTGCAGCTCGGCCTGGGCCAGATCGAGGATTTCCCGTTCCTGGAAGCGCCCGACGAGCGTGCCATTGCCGATGGCTGGCAGCAGCTGGGCGAGCTGGGCGCGGTGGATGCCGAGCGCCGCCTGACCCCGGTGGGCCGCCAGATGGCGCGGCTGCCGGTGGACGTCAAGCTGGCGCGCATGCTGGTGGCCGCGCAGGCGCAGGGCTGCCTGCGGCCGATGCTGGTGATTGCCTCGTTCCTGGGCATCCAGGACCCGCGCGAGCGCCCGCCGGAGGCCCGGGGCGCGGCCGATGCGGCGCACGCGTTGTTTGCCGACGGGCGCTCGGAGTTCGTTGGGGTGCTGCGGCTGTGGGATGGCTATCGCCAGGCCCACGAGGACCTCACCCAATCCAAGCTGCGCGGCTGGTGCGAACGGCATTTCCTCGGCTTCCTGCGCATGCGCGAATGGCGCGAGCTGCATCGCCAGCTGCGCGTGCTGTGCGAGGAGCTGGGCTGGACCGAAGAACCCGCCGCGACCGCGCTGGAACCGCTGCTGGCCGGCTCGACCGCGCCGGCCCCGGCGCGCGATGACGAGGCCAAGGTCAAGGCGACCCGGGGGCAGCAGCATCGCGCCGCGCGCCTGGCCCGCGAAGGCAAAAGCGAGCCGCCGGCCGCGCCGGCGCCCGCCAC
>NZ_JBFULB010000431.1:0-2719 GCF_056400545.1 Stenotrophomonas sp. P5_A8
CCTTGGCTGCCCTGACGGCGCCAGGAGCCAGGGCAGCCGACCAACGGTCGGCTCTACGCTTGCCCGCTGATCCAGACCTGCACCGCCGCCACATCGAACGGCCAGTCCAGCTCCCGCCCCTGCGCATCGCGCAGCACCGGCACGCGCAGGCCGTAGCGGGCCTCCAGCGCCGCGTCATCGTCGATGAACACACTGTCCAGGCCCGATACCCGGGCCTGGGCCAGCACCGCCAGGGCCTGGTCGCACAACTGGCAGTCATCACGCTGGAACAAGGTAAACACCGGCCCACCCGCCTTGGAAAATGTTGCGCCGCAGCCAGAGCCGGCGGCGCGAAGCGCATAGAATAGCGCTCCATCCGATACCCGCAGTTTGGCAATCATGGCTGTCAGCACGTTCGACGTTTTCAAGATCGGCATTGGCCCGAGCTCCTCGCACACCGTGGGACCGATGAAGGCCGCCGAACGCTTCGTGCACCGCTGGTTGCTGGATCCGGGCCGCCTGCAGGACGTGGTGCGCATCCGCGCCGACGTGTACGGCTCGCTGGCCCTGACCGGGCGCGGCCATGGCACCGACAAGGCGGTCCTGCTCGGGCTGGAGGGGCAGCGCCCGAACCTGATCGACCCGGATATCATCCCGGCAACCCTCGAACGCATCCGTAGCAGCAAGCGGATCCAGTTGATGGGCACCCATGAGATCGCCTTCGACGAGAAGCGCGACCTGGGCCTGAACAAGCGGCAGAAGCTGCCCTACCACACCAACGGCATGCGCTTCACCGCCTATGACGCGGACGAGCAGGTGATCGCCACCCGCGATTACTACTCCGTCGGTGGCGGCTTCGTGGTCAACCAGGACGACGCGGCCGATGATCGCATCGTGCCTGATGAAACGCCGTTGCCGTATCCGTTCAAGAGCGGCGACGAACTGCTCGCGCAGACCGCGCGCAGTGGGTTGAGCATCGCCCAGATGATGTTCGAGAACGAAAAAAGCTGGCGCAGCGAAGACGAGATCCGCGAGCAGCTGCGCGAGATCTGGGGTGCGATGCAGGCGTGCGTGGCGCGCGGCATCCGCCAGGAGGGTACCCTGCCCGGCGGCCTGCATGTCTCCCGCCGCGCCCCGGCGCTGTACCGCGAGCTGTCGTCCAAGCCCGAAGCAGCCATGCGCGATCCGCTGACCACGTTGGACTGGGTCAACCTGTACGCGCTGGCAGTCAATGAAGAAAACGCCGCCGGTGGCCGCGTGGTCACCGCGCCGACCAATGGCGCGGCCGGCGTGCTGCCCGCGGTCCTGCATTACTTCGACCGCTTCTGCCCGGGCGCCAACGAACAGCGCGTGTTCGATTTCCTGCTGACCTCGGCGGCGATCGGCATCCTGTACAAGGAAAACGCCTCCATTTCCGGTGCCGAAGTCGGTTGCCAGGGCGAAGTGGGCGTGGCCTGCTCGATGGCCGCCGGTGGCCTGGTTGCCGCACTCGGCGGCAGCCCCAGCCAGATCGAGAACGCCGCCGAGATCGGCATGGAACACAACCTTGGTCTGACCTGCGACCCGATCGGCGGGCTGGTGCAGATCCCGTGCATCGAACGCAACGCGATGGGCGCGGTCAAGGCGATCAACGCCTCGCGCATGGCCATGCGCGGCGACGGCAAACACAAGGTATCGCTGGACAAGGTCATCAAGACCATGCGCGACACCGGGCGCGACATGCAGGACAAGTACAAGGAAACCAGCCGCGGCGGCTTGGCGGTCAACGTCATCGAGTGCTGATCGATCGCCCCGGTAGAGCCGACCGTTGGTCGGCTTGTCCACCATCGCGGGAAAATGCAGCCGACCAACGGTCGGCTCTACGCGGTGTGGAAATGCAGCCGACCATCGGTCGGCTCTGCGCAACAGCATCATCGCGGTGCCTCCAGTAAAGTCGGGCTTCCCCTTCCGGAGACCGCCATGCGCATCCTGGCCGCCGCCCTGCTCGCCTGCCTGCCCCTGACTTCACTCGCCGCCGACACCTATGGCCCACGGCTGGAAGGCTTCGAGTACCCCTACCCGGTGAAGATCTTCCAGTTCGACGCACAGCGACAACCACTGGAGATGGCCTACCTCGATGTCCCGCCGGCCGGCAAGGCCTTCGCCGGCACGGTCGTACTGCTGCACGGCAAGAACTTCTGCGCAGCCACTTGGCAGGACACCATCCAGGCGCTGAGCGCCGCCGGTTACCGGGTGATCGCACCGGACCAGATCGGCTTCTGCAAATCCAGCAAGCCCGAGCGCTACCAGTATTCGTTCGGCCAGCTGGCCGCCAATACCCACGCCCTGCTCGCCCATCTTGGGCTCGACGCGGCCCAGGTCGACCTCGTCGGCCATTCGATGGGTGGCATGCTCGCCGCGCGCTATGCGCTGATGTATCCGCATCAGCTGCGGCACCTGGCGCTGGTCAATCCCATCGGGCTGGAAGACTGGAAGGCCAMGGGCGTGCCCTGGCGCAGCGTGGATGCGTGGTATGCCGGCGAGTTGAAGACCAGTTTCGACAGCATCAAAAAGTACCAGCTGGAGGTGTATTACAACGGCCAGTGGAAGCCCGGGTACGCGCACTGGGTAAGCATGCAGTCACGCATGTACGACGGCCCGGGGAAGCAGGCGGTGGCCTGGAGCCAGGCGCTGACCTCGGACATGGTGTTCAACCAGCCGGTGGTCTACGAGCTGCCGCGGATCACCGTGCCGACCACGT
>NZ_JBFULB010000432.1:0-2697 GCF_056400545.1 Stenotrophomonas sp. P5_A8
TGGAGGCTCGCGTGCGCCATCCATGGCGCMCGACGGTCCCGCCAACCCACCCGTACCCACCYTTTGACAGTGTGCKGGTGCGCAAAGGAAGAGCGGACGCGTTCGCGCCGTTCGCGCCCCTCGAGCCCCTCGAGCCCTACGAGCCATCCGGATCATTCGGATCATTCGCGTGCTGGCGGCAATGCGTTGCTTTTGCCATGGCCACCAGCCATCTGTCTGGGGCGGGGGTGTGTGGGTTCGCGGGACCGTCGTGTGCCATGGATGGCACACGCGAGCCTCCAGGGACGGATTTACGGCGTGTCCCGCGAACCCACACACCCCCGCCCACCCAGCAGGATCGCCAGACAACGTGCCTGGCTGTTGAAAGAACAAAAAAAACGCCGGCAATGCCGGCGTTTTTTTTCAACACATCGCAACCGACGATCAGTACTTCGGCACGCTGTTGTCCACCTCGTTCGACCAGGCGTCGATGCCGCCGGTGATGTTGTGGACCTTGCTGAAACCCAGGGCGCGGAACTGCTCGGCGGCCTGGGCGCTGCGGCCACCGTGGTGGCACAGGAAAGCCAGCGCGGTGTCCTTGGGCAGCGCTTCCAGGCGCGCGCGGTTGTCGCCGTCGAAGGTCTCGAACGGGGCGTTGATCGCGGCGATGGCGCGCTCGTCGGCCGGGCGCACGTCCACCACGATCAGGCTGCCGGCACGCAGCTGGTCGTCCGCGTCGCGCACCGCCAGCTCCTGCACCGCCTTGGGCGCGTTCGGGTTATCGATCGCCAGGCCCTTGCCACGGATATCGTCCACCCAGTCGATGGTGATGCCGTCGGCGCGACGCGCGCTGGCCAGATCGAACTGCACGCGCAGGCCGTTGGACTCGGCGGCGATCGCGTTGTCATCGTGCGGAGCCAGCTGGAAGTTCGGCTGGAAGCGCGCATCGATGCCCAGCTGCAGCGAGGCACCGGGTGAATCGGCCAGCGCACCGCGCAGCATTTCCACCGCAGCCGGGGTCACGGTGATCGACGGCGGGGTGCGGTCCGGGGCGGCCAGGCCGAGCACGCTGCTCAGCTCCCCGCTGCCGGCCATCTGCAGAATGATGTCGCTGCCGCCGACCAGTTCGCCGTCGATGTACAGCTGCGGGATGGTCGGCCAGTCGCCGTAGGCCTTGATGCCTTCGCGGATCTCGGCGTCGGCCAGCACGTTGACGTGGTCGAACGCCACGCCCAGGTCCTGCAGCGCCCCGACCGCCTTGGCCGAGAAACCGCACTGCGGCATGCTCGGCTGGCCCTTCATGAACAGCACGACGCGGTTGGCGTTGAGGATGGATTCGATGCGCGAGCGCAGGGCGGGATCAAGGGACATGGCAGTCGGGTCCGGCATTTGGAACCGGACATTCTACGCGGCATGGCATCATGGGGCATGACCGTACCGGAAACGTTGCATCGCATTCCCCTGCGCCCCTGGCGCTGGCTGCCGTGGCTGCTGCTGTCGCAGGTGCTGGTGGTCCTGGCGTGGGTCCAGCTGGGCTGGGCGGTCGGGCTGGCGCTGATGGTGGCCTCGCACGCGCTGTTCCTGGTGCCGGTGTTCCTGCCCAACAGCCGTTTTTACGCGCCGGTGCTCAGCCGCTTGCCGGGCCGGGCGCCGCGGGTGTGGCTGACGATCGACGATGGCCCCTCGGCCGAAACCCCGGCCGTGCTGGACCTGCTCGACCGCTACCAGGCCAAGGCGACCTTCTTCCTGGTCGGCGAGCGGGCCCTGGCCCAGCCCGAGCTGGTGCGGCAGATGCTTGCCCGCGGGCACACCCTGGGCAACCACAGCCATCGCCACCCGCAGACACGGTTCTGGCGGCTGGGGCGGGCGGCGATGGCCGCTGAGATCGGCCAGTGCCAGCAGACGCTGACCGCCATCGCCGGACAGCCGCCGCGCTGGTACCGCTCGGTGGTGGGCATGACCAACCCGTTCGTGGCTCCCGCGCTGCAGCAGTGGCAGCTGACCCGTGTGGGCTGGAGTGCGCGCGGTTACGACGGCGTGGACTGCCAGCCGCAGGCGGTGGTGGAGCGCATCGTCGGCCAGCTCGGCCCCGGGGCGATCGTGCTCCTGCACGAAGGCGCCGCGCACGGGCACAACCTGGTCATCATCGAGTCGGTGCTGCAGGCCTTGCAGGATCGTGGATTGACGGCGGCGTTGCCGGACGCGGCGTAACGGTCGGCGCTGCACTCAGCCGATCGCACCCAGCACCATCAGCCCGCCGGTACCCAGCAGGGTGCCCACGGCGCATACCAGCCCCAGGATGGCGAACAGCGTGCGCCGGTCGCGTTGCAGCAGCCCGGCGATACCCAGCGCTACCGCCACGACCTCCAGCACGCCCGCGCCAAGGATGCCCAGCCCGAGCAGCATCGTGGTCGGCGCGCTTTCATCCAGCCCGCCGGGCGTGCTCATCTCGGCGTAGCCGGCCACCACGATCAGCAGGAACAACAGCCCCCCGCCGCCCAGCGACAGGATGAACGAGGCGATGCCGAGACCGGAATGACGGTGTTGCATGGGAACTCCTGATCAGGAACGTGTCGAGGCGGGCTCAGGCCCGTTGGGTCAGGCTGCCGGGACTGCCGGCCAGCGGGTGCGAGTGCTGCCACTGCTGGCGCATCCAGCTGCCCAGCGACAGCTGCGCCAGCAGCAGGGTGACCGCCAGGCCCAGCGCCAGTACGCCGG
>NZ_JBFULB010000433.1:0-2696 GCF_056400545.1 Stenotrophomonas sp. P5_A8
CGACCGCGCGCGCCAGCACCCAGCCCGCCGCGAAGCCGGCGGCGAACCCGGGCAACTGGGCCACGCCGACGCGCGGCGACGATTGGGGCGCGGCCAACCATCCGCAGGATCGCGATCTCGACGGCCGCGCCGTCGCCGATACCGGCAGCCACGGCGACAGCCTGTTCAAGGCCGACGGCAGCGTGCGCGTGCCTGGCCAGGACGGCAAGSGCACCACCGAGCGCGGCGCACCGGGCGGTGACAAGGACGGCTGGACCAAGGAGCGCATCGCCCAGTCCGGCACCTGGCTCAAGCGCCCGCCGTACGACTACACCCCGACGTCGTTCGACAAGTACTGGGCGCCCAACGAATCGCTGCTGGCCGAATGGGTTCGCAAGGGCATCAAGGCCGTGGAGATTCCGATCCCGGGCACCAGCTCGTCGATCTCCTGCGTCGTCTCGATCCTGCAGTTCGGCGGCGGCTGCGGCCTGAGCGATCCGAACATGCAGGACCAGCCGGCGATCGCGCGTCCGCCGCCGGACATCCCGTTCAAGAAAGAGCTGCAGGAAGACAACGGCAGCCGCTGAGGCCCCGCCGCATCGGCGGGGGTAGCGCCACGCCATGCGTGGCTGCCCTCCGGTCAGGCGTTCCGACCCCCGGGTAGAGCCACGCCATGCGTGGCTGCCCTCCGGTCAGGCGTTCCGACCCCGGGTAGAGCCACGCCATGCGTGGCTGCTCTCCGGTCAGGCGTTCCGACCCCCGGGTAGAGCCACGCCATGCGTGCCTGCTCTACCGGTCCAGCGTTTATGGCACCTGCCAGCCACGCATGGCGTGGCTCTACCGGTCCGGCGTCATGGCACCTGCGAGCCGCGCATGGCGTGGCGCCGTCTATCGCGCGGGACGTTATGGCTCCTGTTCCGCGTCCGCATCCACACTTACGTCGGCATCCTGCAACGCCACGAACGCCCAGAACGGCACGTTGGTTTCGCCCCAACTGCGGCTGGCCTCGTCGAGCACGTCCAGCAGGGTGTCGAAGTCGGCACCGGCCTGCGCACGCAGCGCGTCGGCGTCGTTGAAGAACAGGGCATAGCCGTTGGCGGGCAGCCAGGCCAGGTCGCGCAGGTTGTCGCTCAGTGCATCCCAGTTGCCGCCGAAGCCGGTGGGGAAGTCCAGTCGCCCGGCCAGCCGCGTCAACAGCATCCGCTTGTCCTGGCAGCCGTCCAGGTCGATCTGCACCACGCGCAGGCCGGCATCGCGCATCGCGGCCGACAACGGGCCCACATCGCCATTGCCGATCGCATACACGCCGGCATTGTTGATGTCGTGCAGGCCCAACTCGAATCCATCATGGTTCATTGCCAGCTCCCGGCCGGTGGAACATCGAAACTGCGAAAGGTCTCGTAGTGGTCGTCGCTGTAGAACCAGCCGGTCGGCGGATTGCCGCCGGTGACGATGCGACGCGCACCGCGGTTGCCGGCACCGGGGGTGTCGACGGTGTACTCGTGGTAATAGCCGCGCGGCCGCTCTGGCAGGCGCTGTTCGCGGTTGCCGAACACGCTGCCGTCCTGCCGATGCGGGAACGGTCCGCCCTGCTGGATCAGTGCGATGGTGCGGCGTGCCTCGGGCGGGAGGAACGGCGGCAACGGATCGTGCTTCACCCCCTGCGTCCCGGTAGCGAGTGGTGCGTTCGGTGCCGCCGGCTGGGTCAGCGATGGAGCGAACTGTGGCGCCGGGGGACGCTGCGCGAATTTGATCGTGGCCAGGCCGCCGATCAGCAGCGCGATGGCGACCAGCAACAGCAAGGGCTTGCGCATGGGCAGGGTGGGGCAGGGAAGGTGGCCACTACTGTACCGTCAACCGTGCGCCGGGCGATGAGGCGCAGCCGAACAACGACCCATCCACGCCACGCTGCCGTCACCGTTGCGTAACATGGTGTGCAGAGGTTGCATGCGCGAGCCCAGATTTCCTTTACATGGGCCTTGGTAAGCTTGCCGTCCATCCCCATCATCGTCAGCGCAACGCCCGGTCTTTGCCGGGTGAGTGAGCTACCAGGAGATCCACATGGCCTATACCCTCCCCAAGCTGTCCTACGCCTACGACGCACTCGAGCCGCATATCGACGCGGCCACGATGGAAATCCATCACACCAAGCATCACCAGACCTATATCAACAACGTCAACGCGGCACTGGAAGGCACCGAATACGCCGACCTGCCGATCGAAGAACTGGTCAAGAAGACCAAGTCGCTGCCGGAAAACCTGCAGGGCCCGGTGCGCAACAACGGTGGCGGCCACGCCAACCACAGCCTGTTCTGGACCGTGATGTCGCCCAACGGCGGCGGCGCACCGGTCGGCGAAGTGGGCAAGGCCATCGAGTCGCAGCTGGGTGGCTTCGAGAAGTTCAAGGAAGCCTTCACCAAGGCCGCACTGACCCGCTTCGGCAGCGGCTGGGCTTGGCTGAGCGTCACCCCGGACAAGAAGGTGGTGGTGGAAAGCAGCGCCAACCAGGACAGCCCGCTGATGGACGGCAACACGCCGATCCTGGCGCTGGACGTGTGGGAGCACGCCTACTACCTGAAGTACCAGAACCGTCGCCCGGAATACATCGGCGCGTTCTTCAACGTGGTCGACTGGAACGAAGTCGAACGTCGTTACCAGGCCGCGATCGCCTGAGCGATCCAGCACGGTAGATGACAAAACGGCCAGGCAGCGATGCC
>NZ_JBFULB010000434.1:0-2668 GCF_056400545.1 Stenotrophomonas sp. P5_A8
GGCGCTTGCGCCTATACACAAAATGCAACGATTCGGGTATAAGCTGTTTTCCCGATGGAGACAGACACTACACGCTTAGGTCTGATCGATACCGGAGCCTCGTCCGCCCCGGTCGACGAAGTGTCGCCCATCGCCACGCTGCATCGGCCCGGCAGCGTCCGCCTGCTCTCGCTGGATGCCCACGGCAGAGTCCTCGACTGGATCAACTGGCAGGATGCGGCCTGCCTCTACGCCCGTGATGCCGTCGCCTGGACCCTGGGCGATCCCTGCCTGCACATCCATGGGGGCATCAGCCGCCTGACCGGTACGCGCAGCGGCATGGACCTGCACCCGATCATCGCCGCGCGCGGCCACGCCCGTTCACGGTCACTCGATCCCACCCCCAATTTGTCCAACCAGGCGCTGTTCGCCCGCGATGCGCACCTGTGCCTGTACTGCGGCCAACAGTTCCACCGCCCCCAACTGACCCGCGACCACGTCATGCCGATCTCCAAGGGCGGGCTGGATGTCTGGGAGAACGTGGTCAGCGCCTGCTTCCACTGCAACTCGCGCAAGAGCGACCGCACCCCGCAGCAGGCCGGCATGCCGCTGCTGGCGGTGCCGTACCGGCCCAGCTGGATCGAGCACATGATCCTGTCCAACCGCAACATCCTGGCCGACCAGATGGCGTTCCTGCGGGCACAGCTGCCCAAACGCTCCAAACTGGCCGCCTAGCCTGCGACCAACTGACGCAGGCACCGTCACCGTTTAGTCACTGAAAAGGCGGTTTGCTTGCCCCACCCGTATTTGGGGGGGAAAATAGGCGCTCAGAAGAAGCGCGATAAACATGATCGATTCCGCACGCTATCCCCGCCTGTCGCGCATCCAGTCACCGGATGACCTGCGCAGGTTCGACGAGTCCGAACTCCCCGCCATCGCGGATGAACTGCGTGCCTACCTGATCGAATCGGTCGGCAAGAGTGGCGGCCATTTCGGCGCCGGGCTGGGCGTGATCGAACTGACCGTCGCGCTGCACTACCTGTACCAGACCCCGGTCGACCAGCTGGTCTGGGACGTGGGTCACCAGACCTACCCGCACAAGATCCTTACCGGCCGCCGCGACGAGATCCATACCGTCAAGCAGAAGGACGGCGTGGCGCCGTTCCCCAAGCGCGAGGAAAGCGAATTCGACACGTTCGGCGTCGGCCATTCCTCGACCTCGATCTCGGCCGCGCTCGGCATGGCCATCGCGCGCCAGCAGCAGGGCGACGACCGCAAGGTGGTGGCGGTGATCGGCGACGGCGCGATGACCGCCGGCATGGCCTACGAGGCGCTCAACCATGCCGGTGGCATGGACAGCGAACCGAACCTGTTGGTGATCCTCAACGACAACAACATGTCCATCTCCGAGGCCGTCGGCGGGCTGACCAAGATGCTCGGCCGCGCCACCGGTAGCCGCACGCTCAACGCGCTGCGCGAAGGCGGCAAGAAGATCCTCGGCGACAAGAAGAACAACCCCACCGCGCGTTTCGTCAAGCGCTGGGAAGAACACTGGAAGGGCATGTTCGTGCCGTCCACGTTCTTCGAGGAGATGGGCTTCCACTACACCGGCCCGATCGACGGCCACGATGTGCCGGCACTGGTGGCCACGCTGAAGACGCTCAAGGGCCTCAAGGGCCTCAAGCTGCTCCACGTGATGACCACCAAGGGCAAAGGGTATGAGCGCGCCGAGGGCGACCAGATCGGCTACCACGCCGTCGGCCCGTTCGATCCGGACAAGGGCCTGGTCTCCAAGGGCGGCGCCAAGAAGCCAACCTACACCGATGTGTTCAGCGACTGGCTGTGCGATGCCGCCGCCGCCGAACCCAAGCTGATGGGCATCACCCCGGCGATGCGCGAAGGCTCGGGCCYGGTGCGTTTCAGCAAGGAATACCCGGAGCGCTACTTCGACGTGGCCATCGCCGAGCAGCATGCAGTGACGTTGGCGGCGGGCATGGCCACCCAGGGCGCCAAGCCGGTGGTGGCGATCTATTCCACCTTCCTGCAGCGCGCGTATGACCAGTTGGTCCACGACGTGGCGGTGCAGCAACTGGACGTGCTGTTCGCGATCGATCGCGCCGGCGTCGTCGGGCCCGATGGCGCCACCCACGCGGGCAACCTCGACCTGAGCTTCCTGCGCTGCGTGCCGCACATGGTGGTGATGGCCCCGGCCGATGAAGCCGAATGCCGACAGATGCTGAGCACCGGCCTGCGTTACGCCGGTCCGGCCGCGGTGCGCTATCCGCGCGGCAGCGGCACCGGCGTGGCCGCCGGCACCGACCTGTCCACGCTGGAGATCGGCAAGGCCGACCTGCGCGTGCAGGGCAGCCGAGTGGCGCTGCTTGCCTTCGGCAGCACCGTGCCGGCCGCCGAAGCGGTGGGTCGCGAACTGGGCCTGAGCGTGGTCAACATGCGCTTCATCAAGCCGCTCGACCGCACCCTGCTGCTCGAACTCGCGCGCACCCACGATGGCTTTGTCACCATCGAAGACAACGTGGTGGCCGGTGGCGCCGGCTCCGGCGTGGCCGAGCTGTTCAATGCCGAGGACGTGCTCAAGTCGATCCTGCACCTGGGCCTGCCCGACAGCTTCCAGCACCATGCCAGCCGCGAAGACCTGCTTGCCGAAGCCGGTATCGATGCGGTCGGCATC
>NZ_JBFULB010000435.1:0-2660 GCF_056400545.1 Stenotrophomonas sp. P5_A8
GCGACCAGGAGCTGTTCAGCCGCCAGGAACTGATCGATCTGTTCGACGTGACCCACTGCAATTCCAAGGCCGCGCGCCTGGACATGGCCAAGCTGGGCTGGGTCAACCAGCACTTCCTGAAGACCGAGCAGCCGGCCGACATCGCCCCGCACCTGGTCTACCAGCTGAACAAGCTGGGCCTGGATCTGGCCGCCGGCCCGGCCCCGGCCGACGTCGTGGTGGCGCTGCGTGACCGCGTGCAGACCCTGAAGGAAATGGCCGAGAAGGCGGTGGTCTGGTACCAGCCGCTGACCGACTACGACGAGGCGGCGGTGGCCAAGCACTTCAAGCCGGGCGCGGAACTGGCGCTGGGCAAGGCCCGCGAGCTGTTGGCTGCAGCCGGGGAGTGGACGGTGGAGAGCGTGTCGGTGGCCCTGCACGATGTCGCAACGGCACTGGAGATCGGCATGGGCAAGGTCGCCCAGCCGCTGCGCGTGGCCATCACCGGTACCCAGGTGAGCCCGGATATCTCCCAGACCGTGTTCCTGGCCGGCCGTGAAGAGGCCTTGAAACGCATCGACGTCGCACTCACTAAAGTACCGACGGCCTGACCACAGGAGACCGCGCATGTCCGCAAAGACCGCTTGTACCGCTCCGCACCATCACGTTCACGATGCCTCCGACTTCGTGAAGGTGGTCGAACGCGTGTGCGCCGAGCGCGGGCTGCGCCTCACTCCCATCCGCGCCAACGTGTTGCGGCTGATCGCCGAGGCCGGCAAGCCGGTCAAGGCGTACGAGCTGCTGGAATGGGTGCGCAGTGGCAAGGGCGTCGGCGCCGATGCGCCGCCGACCGTGTACCGCGCGCTGGATTTCCTGATGGCCAATGGTTTCGTGCACAAGCTGGAATCGGTGAACGCCTTCGTGGCCTGCCACCACCCCAGCAGCGCGCAGCATTCGGTCCCGTTCCTGATCTGCAACAGCTGCCACAGCGCGGTGGAACTGGAAGACAAGGAGATCGTCAGCCAGCTGGAGAAACGCGCCAAGGAGCTGGGGTTCCAGCCGCAGGCGCAGACGCTGGAAGTGCACGGCCTGTGCGCGCGCTGCGCCGGCTGAGCCCGCTGCAGCGCACCTGATCCGATACACCGGTAGTGCCAACCCATGGTTGGCAGCCCGTAGACCGGCACCTGTCCAGATCCACCGCGAATACGGGCAGCACGCAAAGAGCAGCCATGCATGGCATGGCTCTACCGGGCCGCCGTATCCACCTTCACCACCACCGACATGCCCGGGCGCAGCCGCTTGGCCAGCGGCTGGTCCGGGTCGATGGAAATGCGGATCGGCAGGCGCTGCACGACTTTGGTGAAGTTGCCGCTGGCGTTGTCCGGGCGCAGTACGCTGAACTCCGAGCCGGTGGCCGGGGCGATCTGCTCGATGTGCCCGTGCAGCTTTTCACCGTCGAAAGCATCCACCTTGAACGAGGCGGGCTGGCCGATGCGCATTTTCCAGGTCTGCCCTTCCTTGAAGTTGGCCACCACCCACAGCGTATCCGGCACCAGGAACAGCAGCTGCGAGCCGGCCGTGACGTACTGGCCCAGGCGCACCGAGGCTTCGCTGATCTGGCCGTCGCGCGGGGCATGGATGACCGTGTTGGCCAGGTCGATCCGGGTCAGTTCCAGCTGTGCCTGCGCGGTTTCCACGCGCGCTTCCAGGCTCTTGCGTGCCACCTGGGTGGAGGTCAGCGTTTCCTCGGCGATGCGGATCTGCGCCTGCGACTGCAGCACTGCCGCCTGTGCCGACTGGGCCCCGGTACGCAGCTTGTCGCGGTCGCTGAGCGCCACCAGTTGCTGCGCGGCGAGGGCTTCATAGCGCTTGAGCTCGGTGCGCGACCGCGCCAGCTCCGATTGGCCGGCGACAAGGTTGGCCTGCGCGGCACCGATCTGCGCGCGGTTCTGCGCCTGGGCCTGGTCGGAGTTGGCCAGTGCGGCCTTGGCACTGTCCAGGTCGGCCTGGGCCTGCGCCACTTTTTCCTTGTAGATGCGGTCATCGACGCGCACCAGCGGGTCGCCCTGTTTGACGTGCTGGAAATCCTTGACCAGCACCTCGGTGACATAGCCATTGACCTGCGGCGCCAGCACGGTGATCTGGCCGCGCACGTAGGCGTTGTCGGTACTCACCCGGGTGCTGTCGAACGGCCACAACGACCACGCGCGCAGGATCAGCGCGATGCCCAGCAGCGCGATCACGATCATGATCACCACGCTGCGGGTGCTCGGCTTGAGGTACTTGGGCGCGCTCGGCGGCGGCACCGCTCCCGGCGCGGCCGCGTTGCTGGCGGGGGCGGCATCGGTCGGCGGGGCCGGGTTGACGTTCTCGGGTGCGCTGTCGTCGCGGGGTGGGAGCGTGGGCATGGGGGGACTCATCGGGGCGGTGCGGGCAACGGCGCCGCGACTGAAGGGGAAGAGGGGGCGGGGTGGCGCTTGCGCCACTGCTTGAGGACGGCGGTACGCACCGACAGCAGCAGCAACCAGCCCAGGAAGCCCAGCGCGACCGTGCCGCTGAGCCGGAACACATCATTGAAGGCGCGCACGTTGGCTTCGCGGCGGGCGGTCAGCGCCAACTGCGCCGTGCCCTGCGCACTGCGCTGCACCGGGTCGGTGATCAACCCGGCGTAGAGCTGCTGT
>NZ_JBFULB010000436.1:0-2641 GCF_056400545.1 Stenotrophomonas sp. P5_A8
GTCATGACCTACCCAAATGCAAACGGCCGCGCAGTGCGCGGCCGTTTTTCTTCTCTTATTTCAGCGCCTTGAAGCGCAGGCGCTTGGGCGCGGCGTCGTCGCCCATGCGGCGGCGCTTGTCTTCTTCGTACTCGCGGTAGTTGCCCTGGAAGAACTCCACGTGCGAGTCGCCTTCGAAGGCCAGGATGTGGGTCGCGATGCGATCCAGGAACCAGCGGTCATGCGAAATCACGAAGGTGTTGCCCGGGAACTCCAGCAGCGCATCTTCCAGCGCACGCAGGGTTTCGATGTCCAGATCGTTGGACGGTTCATCGAGCAGCAGCACGTTGCCACCCTGCAGCAGGGTCTTGGCCATGTGCAGGCGGCCACGCTCACCACCGGACAGCGAACCGACCAGCTTCTGCTGGTCCTGGCCCTTGAAGTTGAAGCGGCCGATGTAGGCGCGCGACTGGATCTCCACGCCATTGATGTTGAGGATGTCCAGGCCGCCGGCGATTTCCTGGAAGACGTTGTGGTTGCCCTCCAGCGCGTCGCGGCTCTGGTCCACATAGGACAGCTTCACGGTCGGGCCGACCACGATCTCGCCGGTATCGGGCTTTTCCTGGCCGGTGATCATCTTGAACAGGGTCGACTTACCGGCACCGTTGGGGCCGATGATGCCCACGATCGCGCCACCGGGCACCAGGAAGTTCAAGTCGTCGAACAGCAGGCGGTCGCCGAACTTCTTGGAGACGTTCTTGAATTCCATCACCGCATTGCCCAGGCGCTCGCCCGGCGGGATGAAGATTTCATTGGTCTCGTTGCGCTTCTGGTAATCCACCGACTGCAGTTCTTCCAGGCGGGCCAGACGGGCCTTGCCCTTGGTACGGCCGCCCTTGGCATTCTGGCGCGACCATTCCAGTTCCTTCTGGATCGCCTTCTGGCGGGACTTTTCCTGGTTGTCTTCCTGACGCAGGCGGTCGTCCTTCTGGGTCAGCCAGTCGGTGTAGTTGCCCTTCCACGGAATGCCGCGGCCGCGGTCCAGTTCCAGGATCCACTCGGCGGCGTTGTCCAGGAAGTAGCGATCATGGGTGACGGCCACGACGGTGCCGGTGTAGCGCGCCAGGAACTGTTCCAGCCATTCCACGGACTCGGCGTCCAGGTGGTTGGTCGGTTCGTCGAGCAGCAGCATGTCCGGCTTCTGCAGCAGCAAGCGGCACAGCGCCACGCGGCGCTTTTCACCGCCGGACAGGGTGCCCACGACGGCCTCCCACGGCGGCAGGCGCAGGGCATCGGCCGCCACGTCCAGCTGGTTTTCCAGGGTGTGCGCATCGCCGGCGGCCAGGATCGCCTCCAGGCGCTCCTGTTCCTTGGCCAGCTTGTCGAAGTCGGCGCCTTCCTCGGCATAGGCCAGGTAGACGGCGTCCAGCTGGGCCTGGGCCTGCAGCACTTCGCCGACGCCTTCCTCGACCGCTTCACGCACGGTCTTGGTCGGGTCCAGCTCCGGTTCCTGGGCCAGGTAACCGACCTTGATGCCGGCCTGCGGGCGGGCTTCGCCCTCGAAGTCGGTGTCCACGCCGGCCATGATCTTCAGCACCGTGGACTTGCCGGAGCCGTTCAGGCCCAGCAGGCCGATCTTGGCACCCGGGAAGAACGACAGCGAGATGTCCTTGATGATCTGCCGCTTGGGCGGGACCACCTTGCTGACGCGGTTCATGGTGTAGATGTATTGCGAGGACATGAGGTCTCCGAAGGCGCAACCCTGAGCCCGTTCCGAGCGGAACAGGAACAGATGGATAAAAGGGGTACCCCCGATTATAGCCGGAAGCGATGACAGCCGCCGGTGGCCCCATGGGGCGGGGCTTGCCGCCGCCTGAATGGGCGGTCAAACGGCATAAACTGGAAACCGTTTCCAGCCGGAGACCGTTCAGATGACCTGCGCATGATGGAGCCATCAATCCACCAAGCGAGGCCAATCATGAGCATCAATCGATTTGTGGTCGGGGCCGTCGCCTCGCTGCTTGCCCTGGGTGCAGTGGCCCCGGCCTTCGCCGACGACGACCATCGTGGCCGTGGGCATGACCGCCACGACCGTCATGACGATCGCCGTTACGACCGTCATGATCGCCGCGACTGGCGCGATGACCGCCGCGAGGCGCGGCATGATCGCCGCTACTACGACAACCGCGGCCACTACCGCCCGGCGCCGCCGCCGCCGCGCGTGGTCTATCGTCCGGGACCCGGTCGCGGCTATGGGTGGGCGCGCGGTCACCGCTACAACGAGTACTACCGTGGCCCGGTCTACGTGGTCAACGACTACAACCGCTACTCGGTCCGTCGCCCGCCGTATGGCCACCACTGGATCCGCGATGACCGCGGCAACCTGCTGCTGGTCGCCATCGCTACCGGCATCATCGCCGACTACGTGATCAACAGCCGGTAAGCCGGCAGTTTCTGGCCACCTCATGCGGCGCCCTCCGGGGCGCCGTATGTCGTTCGGATATCGCGTGGCATGGCTTGGAAGAGCTTCTTCTTCTATGTGCGTTCCATGCGCTTGGCGTGCGTTGAGCTTTTTCAGACGCGGCCGTCGGTGGGTCGGGCGCTGGGCCCCCATGCCCTTGGAGGCGAAATAAAGGAGGAGGCCGCGCAGCGGCCGGGGGAC
>NZ_JBFULB010000437.1:0-2617 GCF_056400545.1 Stenotrophomonas sp. P5_A8
AGGAAGCCATGTGCCTCGGCTTCGGCTTCGGCTTCGGCTTCGGCTTCGGCTTCGGCTTCGGCTTCGAGAGCCTACGGGCAAAGCCCTACCCACCGATCCACTGTTGGCGGACCCGGCCAGACCGCCCGGCGGGGTAAACTAGTCCGATGTCTTCCCGCCCCGCGCACGACCTGCTCAGCCGCATCTTTGGTTACGACGAATTCCGCGGTCCGCAGCAGGCGATCGTCGAACATGTCGCTGCCGGCAATGACGCGCTCGTACTGATGCCCACCGGCGGCGGCAAGTCGCTGTGCTACCAGGTGCCCTCCATGCTCCGCGACGGCACCGGCATCGTCATCTCGCCGCTGATCGCGCTCATGCAGGACCAGGTCGAAGCCTTGCGCCAGCTCGGCGTGCGCGCCGAATACCTCAATTCCACCCTCGATGGCGAAACCGCTGCCCGGGTCGAACGCGACCTGCTCGCCGGCGAACTGGACATGCTCTACGTCGCCCCCGAACGCCTGCTCACCGGACGCTTCCTGTCGCTGCTCTCGCGCAGCACCATCGCCCTGTTCGCCATCGACGAAGCCCACTGCGTCTCCCAATGGGGCCACGACTTCCGCCCCGAGTACCGCCAGCTCACCGTCCTTCACGAACGCTGGCCCGACGTCCCGCGCATCGCCCTCACCGCCACCGCCGACCCGCCCACCCAGCGCGAAATCGCCGAGCGGCTCGACCTCACCGGCGCCCAGCACTTCGTCAGCTCCTTCGACCGGCCCAACATCCGCTACACCGTCGTCCAGAAGGACAACGCCAAGCGCCAGCTGCTCGACTTCCTCAAGGTCCACCGCCAGGAAGCCGGCATCGTCTACTGCATGTCGCGGCGCAAGGTCGAGGAAACCGCCGAATTCCTGTGCAAGGAAGGTCTCAACGCCCTCCCCTACCACGCCGGCCTGCCCGCCGAAGTACGCGCCGCCAACCAGCGCCGCTTCCTGCGCGAGGACGGCATCGTCATGTGCGCCACCATCGCCTTCGGCATGGGCATCGACAAACCCGACGTCCGCTTCGTCGCCCACACCGACCTGCCCAAGTCCATGGAAGGCTACTACCAGGAAACCGGCCGTGCCGGCCGCGACGGCGAGCCTGCCGAAGCCTGGCTCTGCTATGGCCTGGGCGATGTCGTGCTGCTCAAGCAGATGATCGAGCAGTCCGAAGCCGGTGAAGAACGCAAAAGCCTGGAACGCTCCAAGCTCGACCACCTGCTCGGCTACTGCGAATCCATGCAGTGCCGCCGCCAGGTGCTGCTCGCCGGCTTCGGGGAAACCTACCCGCAGCCCTGCGGCAACTGCGACAACTGCCTGGTCCCGCCAGACGCCTGGGATGCCAGCGTTGCCGCGCAGAAGGCACTCAGCTGCGTCTACCGCAGCGGCCAACGCKTCGGCGTTGGCCACCTGATCGACATCCTGCGTGGCGGCGAGAACGACAAGATCCGCCAGTTCGGGCATACCGAACTGAGCACCTACGGCATCGGCAAGGACCTCGACGCCCGCACATGGCGCAGCGTGTTCCGGCAACTGGTCGCCGCCAGCCTGCTCGAAGTGGACAGCGAAGCCTACGGCGGCCTGCGCCTCACCGACGGCAGCCGCGAGGTGCTCAAGGGCCAGCGCAAGGTCATGATGCGACGGGAGAGCCCCAAGACCCGCGAACGCGACCGCAGCGGCCAGCGGACCGGCCTGTCCGTGCTGCCCGAGGACCTGGCCCTGTTCAACGCGCTGCGCAGCCTGCGCGCCGAACTGGCCAAGGAACAGAACGTGCCGGCCTTCGTCATCTTCCACGACAGCACCCTGCGCAACATCGCCGAACAGCGCCCGACCAGCATCGATGCCCTGGGCCGGGTGGGTGGCATCGGCGGCACCAAGCTGGCCCGCTACGGCGAGCGGCTGGTGGATATCGTCCGCGAAGAAGGCTGATGCAGGCACGCGCCCCGACGGAGCCGTCTCCAGACTTGAATATCGCGTTCAGCCGCAGGTGCAGGCGCACCGGTTTGGCGCTAGGGTAAGCCGCATGTCCGCCGGCTCCCTCCTCCTGCGCGTGGTCCTGATGCTCAGCCTGTTGCTCAACGGGCTGAACGTGGCCATGGCCGCACCGATGGCGTTGGCGATGGCGGCCCCGGTGGCCGCCGCACCCGCGCCGCCCTGCCACGGCGACGCCCCGGCCCCGACGCGCCACCACGATCACACCGCCAGCGTCGCCGATGGCGCCGCCGCGCAGGCGCCGCACGACGGCGATCACTGCAAGATCAAGGACTGCCTGCGCAACTGCGCGCAGCACCCCAGCCTGACCGCGGCGATCAGCTGGATTCCCAGCCCGCCGCCGTTGTCGCTGGTACCGACCAGCCCTACGCGCCCGTCGCTGCCGACGCCGCCGCTGGACCGCATCACCCGGCCTCCGATCGCCTGATCCGGCGCTCATCGCGAGCGCCAGTGCGATGCGATGCCGTGCACGCCGTTGCGTGCGCGGTGTGACGGCACCCGTGTGCCATTCGGATCCGATTCGGAGTTGCAATGTCTTTCCCCAACACACCCGGCCCGGGCAGCCTGCCCATGCCGTCGCGCCGCCTGTTCGTGCAGGGCGCCGC
>NZ_JBFULB010000438.1:0-2609 GCF_056400545.1 Stenotrophomonas sp. P5_A8
TGCGAGAACTCCGGAGCAAGTAGTGGGCCAGCAGGTCGAACGATCCCTCGCCGATCCAAATATTGAATCGCTGCAGCTTCCTGCTCTTCGAACGTGGTGAAGCCGTGAAGATCAACCTTTGGATATGCCTCCCAGACCGGAATGGGTATCGCAAATGGAACGTACTCAGTGCGGCATGCAACAACAACCGCGATGTTCGGGTACGGATCTAGACTCTTGATGAAACCGGCCAGATGGTTCCGCCAAAGATTGGCTCCAGCACCCTCGTTAACAGCATCAACTAGTATCAGCGCCCTAGAGCCGGAAGTTTCACCCGCCGAATCTAATGCACCAAGGAGTTCATCCCGAGGCCATCCAGGCAAACCGAGTGATCGTTCACATTGGCTCCATGGGTCTCCCTTAGCGAATTGCTGGCCCAAGAAGAGTAGTGCCGGCCTGCCTTCCGCTCGCGAACGGTTGGCCTCAGAGGCGAGCAGATGAGACTTCCCCGTGCCAGCCTCACCGGTGACGAGTAGCACTCGGCTAGCATCCGCGCTGAAGGCAGTGGAGACCAAGAGACGGGCAAGGTTGCTGATTGCCTCCTCAACCCTGCGAACACTGTGCTGCAAATAACTCAGATGATCGCAGCTGGGCGTCGACTTCGCCTCGCCCTCCTTAACTGAACGGCGCTGGCTGCGAAGCTCATCACCCAAACGGCCAAGGAGTTGTTCGGCTGCTCTCACGTCTGAGAGCCACTGCTGGACATCCCATTGGGTGGTTACAGGAGCCTCGACCGCGTCGGCTATCCCGTGCACCAGCTTCAGCGCGTTTGCAGCGAGCTCCGCCGCTTCGCGCACGTCATCCGTGACGATCGCTGAGGACGGCTCAATGCGATCCGCCCAAGTAGCCTCGACCGCTCGAAGCAACCTAGCACGAAGGGCTGAAGTCCTCGCCAGACCATCGAAGGCGAGCGAGGCAGCAACGTCGACGTGTTGTGCGGGCGTGTATCGCTCACCAAGATCGGCGCTTGCTATTTCAACCTGGTCAGAGAACCAACGAAGACTCAGCGTGTCGACCCCAAACCAATACCTCGATAAGCCCGACGCGCTTGGTTGCCCCAACCAGTCGGTCAAATCTGAGGCTGTGATCGGCTCAAACGAAACGTCCCGCCCTAGGGCTAGCGCTTCCGCCCTCCACCGTTTCACATGCTCATCCCAAGCCGACCACCCTGTCCGGCCCCGCCCCTTTGCCCCGCCTTTGTCGGTCAGATCGCACGCAATCGCGACCTGGTAGACGTTGACCTCTGGGCGGCGCTTTAGTGTTGTCGCTACGCTTTCGTCGATCTGCGCCCAGTCGATGTCTCGAACGCGAAGGAAGTACTTGGCTTGAATGCCGACGGACGACCCGTCGTTCTTAAGCCACAGCGCCTCGACGCCGGCGTCGCCGCCAGCTCCCTCGATCCGCCTGAACTCCTTGGCCCCCATAGGGCGGCGGCGACGTGCGAGCTGAACAACAAGCTCCTCAAACCCGTTGTTCTGGGTCCCACGATGTGGCCGAATAGAGGCAAAGCTAACCATTCTTTATGTGTCGTCCGATTGTCGCTAGCGGCGTTGATGAAGGATCAGATTGCTCGATGTTGCGGTCGATTTTTACACGAACTTGGCGGAAGCTCGCGCTGCAGTAAAATCACACAAAGTGCCGAACGCACTACTGGTGACAATTAGATCGGTGTTCCCTCGAAGTGTCCGCTCCGCGTAGCATGATGCCTGAGGTCAAGGCCAGTCATTCTTAGCACCAGCCGATGCACTGTCACCTCTGCGATAATAATGATGATCAGTTTCCGGAGTAGACGGGAAGCTTCTTACGGGCTTGGTAGGTGACGATGTGGCGCCATAGCTTTTGCTGCGCTCAGTTCACTGCATGTGATCCATTTCACCCTCGGCGGCTGAACTACTTAACAGGAATCAGCTAAAGCAGACGCTCAAAGAAGCTGCCCTTACACCCTTCCCTTCAGTGCGAGAAACGGACGGGATTGGCACAACATCGACGCCTAGACCTGGCGCCAACTTTCCCCGTGTATATCAAGATTTGCCTCAATGAGTAAAGCACTTTCGTCCATCCCTCCTGTTACAACTTCTGCCGCGACCACCTCTGTATTTCTGCTTCTGGCCAGAAACGGCCGCGCAGTAAGCGAGTAGCCGTCCTCGACACCTCGGAGGACTACTACGAGCTTAAGATCGCTGGCTAAGTAAAGAGGATCAATTCCGTCGGTAACGTGTTGCGACAGTTGCTCGCTCGCTATTCAAAAAGACAATGCCGTTATCCCCCGGTGCCTCGGGCCAATCGGGAGGCAGAACATCGCTGGGGTTAAGAGTGATCGTTGCCAAGTCATCGATGGATCCCGTGGACAACGTGTCCACGCGGACGACACCAGGCGGGATATATGGTGGCAGATCTCCGCTCGCACAGAGCCAGGCTACCGGAAAGTACTTCGCAATGGAGAAGACAAAAGGCGTCTCCTTCCATCGATTGTCAAAGATGCGGGACATCCAGCGACCCATGACTTGACGGTGATATGGATAGAGCCAGCAATAAAGACGTAACTCTGCCGGGAAAGCCTGACTAGGTGC
>NZ_JBFULB010000439.1:0-2599 GCF_056400545.1 Stenotrophomonas sp. P5_A8
GGTCAACCGGTAGTGCCGTCCAGGTGGGTCAGATACAGGCGCAGGTCGAATTCGAGCTGGTGGTAGTCCGCTTCCATGTGTGTGCAGAGCTGGTAGAAGGCCTTGTTGTGGTCCGATTCCTTCAGGTGCGCCAGCTCGTGCACCACGATCATCTTCAGGAACGGCGCTGGCGCCTCGCGAAACACCGTGGCGATGCGGATCTCGCGGCTGGCCTTGAGCTTGCTGCCCTGCACCCGCGACACGGTGGTGTGCGTGCCCAGCGCGTGCTTGAGCACCTGCAGCTTGCTGTCATAGATCACCTTGGACAGCGGCGCCGACTGGCGCAGATAGCGTTCTTTCAATCCCTGGGTGTAGTCGTACAGCTGCCGGTCGTTGCGCACCGTGTGCAGGTCCGCGTAGCGGCGCTGCAGCCACGGGCCCAGCCGATCGCCCGCAATCAGCTCGCGGACCTGCTGTTGCAGGGCCTCCGGGTAGCCGGCGAGGTACTTCAGGGCGGTCATGGACGACGGTTGGGGCGGAGCGGGCGGACCAGTATGATGGCCTCCGGAATCCCGCAACAACAGATGCTAGGCGTATGGCGAAGGCAAATCCCCTGCAGGAGCAGCTGCTCAAGGCCGGGCTGGTCAAGAAATCCCAGGTCTCACAGGCCGCCCGTGAACAGGTCAAGGCCCGTCACGGCAAGGCCCCGGTCGCGCCCAGCGAAAGCCAGCGCGAGGCCGATCGGGTACGCGCCGAGAAAGCTGAACGCGACCGCGCGCTTGAAGCCGAACGCAAGGAAAAGGCACGCGCCCAGGAACTCCAGGCCCAGGTCCGGCAGATCATCGACACCCACAAGGTCAAGCGCGACGGCGAGAGCGAGTACCGTTTCAACGATGGCACCGTCATCCGCACCCTGCTGGTCAACGCCTCCCTGCGCAGGCAGCTGGCGTCGGGCGCGCTGGTCATCGTCCGCTTCGGCGACGGCTTCGAACTGCTGCCGCGCGCGGCCGCTGACAAGGTGCGCGAACGCGATGCCAGCGCCATCGTGCTCGACAACGCCCAGCCCGGCACCGAGCCGAGCACCGGCAACGCCGAGGACGATGCCTATTACGCCCAGTTCCAGGTGCCCGACGACCTGGTCTGGTAACGCCCGGCTGAAGCATTCACGCGGCCGTCGCCGCGTTCAGCCATGCGTCGGCCCCGGCCCAGGGCGCAGGTCTATGCTGGGCGTCTGACACCGGCATGGGAGACACATCATGGCGACAGGTTGGGCAGGCGACGGTGCGGTCCAGGACCAGATCGACGCCACCGTCGATGACGCCATCCAGCGCGCCCGCGCGCAACTCAAGCAGGGCCCGGGATTGACCCACTGCGAACACTGCGACGCGCCCATTCCCGAGGCGCGGCGCAAGGCCGTGCCGGGCGTTCGTCTGTGCGTGCGCTGCCAGGAAGAAGAGGACGCCGCCCAGCACGAAAGCGGCGGCTACAACCGACGCGGCAGCAAGGACAGCCAGCTGCGCTAGGGGCCGGACGTTGGCCGATACGCTCAGCCGTCGCCCTGGATCCCGCCCGGCGCCTGCGATGGATCGCGCCAGCGGCGCACCGTGCGCTGGAAGAACATGTTGTTGGGGATCTGCAGCACCGTGCCCTCATGACCGCCATCGGTTTCCTGCAGGGTGGTGTAGATGAGGTTGACGTCGATCACCCGGCCCTTGAGCCCGGGCTTCTCGCCGTTCTCCAGCAGTTCGATGTAGTCGTGCAGGCGGAACGGGCGGGTGGTGAAGATCAGCAGCGTGCAGAAGATGTTCGACAACACGCTCCAGGCGGCGAAGAACGCCACCGCACCCACCGCGGCGAAACCGGTGAAGGCGGTCCACAGCACCGAGGCCGACGCGCCGACGATGCTCAGCACGATCAGCACCGCGCCGAAGTTGATGATGAAGCTGCTGATGCGGCGCGCGCCCATCACCATTTCCGGCGGCAGGGTGTAGTGCTCGCCGAGGCGGCGGATCAGGCGTCGTGCGAGCAGGCGCAGCAGCCAGGCGGCCAGCACAGTGAGCAGGATCTGTACGGCGGGAATGCCGTACTGCAGCCACGGGTGGGTCCAGGTGGGCAGGTGGTCTTTCATGTGCAGCATGGATCCTTGCAGCGATAGTGCAGTAAACGCCTATCTTAATGCGCGGGCCGCAAGGTTTTCGTCAATTGCAATCAGACCAGCCGATGCGCTTCCAGGCGTGCGATCAGCGCCGATACGCACAGCGGCGCATGCTCGGCGTACTGCACGCACAGGTCCGGCTGCGGCGGGATCGACAGGCGGATCGTCACCGGGCTCCATGGCAGGGTGCAGCTGCTGGCCAACGACAGCAGCAGGACAAGGCAACTGGAGGACATGACGGGTTCCTTGGCGATGGCCGGTGGGGTACGCAGGCTTGGATGCGGCCAGGCCGAAAAAGGTTTAGAGCTGCGACGTAAAAAATGGTTCTTCTCCCATTTGAGGGAGCGTCCCGTTGCAAGAGATGTTGCAGCGTGAGCACGACGCTGCGCGTGTGGCCGGGCAGTGTTCGGCGACGTGTGGATCGGTTGGTGTCTTCGTTCTGGGCTACCGCGAGCGGGAGGGCCC
>NZ_JBFULB010000440.1:0-2575 GCF_056400545.1 Stenotrophomonas sp. P5_A8
GTGTTCCTGGTGGGCACGCTGGTCACGATCTTCCTGTCCAACGACGCCACGGCCGTCGTGCTCACGCCGGCGGTCTACGCCGCCTGCAAGGCCGCCCGGGCCAACCCGCTGCCGTATCTGTTCGTCTGTGCCTTCGTGGCCAACGCGGCGAGCTTCGTGCTGCCCATTTCCAATCCGGCCAACCTGGTGGTCTTCGGCGATCACATGCCCTCCCTGGCCCAATGGCTGCGGCAGTTCACCCTGCCCTCGCTGGCCGCCATCGGCATGACCTACCTGGTGCTGCGGCTGGCCCATCGCCGCCAGATCGCACCGCCCCTGGTGGCGGTGGCCGAGCAACGGCCGCTGTCCGAGGGCGGGCGCCTGTGCGCGATCGGCGTCGGTGTCACCGGCAGCGTGCTGTTGGTGACCTCGGCGATGAACGGGCCGCTGGGTCTGACCACGTTCTGCGCCGGTGCCGCTACCCTGGCCACCATCCGCCTGCGCCAGCGCCGCAGCCCGATGCCGATCCTGCGGCATGTGTCCTGGGGCGTGCTGCCGTTGGTTGCCGGGCTCTTCGTGCTGGTCGAGGCGGTGGCGCACACCGGCGTGATCCGCATCGCCGCCGACGCACTGGAGGCCTTTGCCCGTACATCGCCCAGCGAAGCCAGCTGGCTGGCCGGTGGCGCGGCCGCCGTACTGAGCAACCTCGCCAACAACCTGCCGATCGGCCTGGTGGCCGGCTCGCTGGGCCAGATGGCCGACCTGCCCACGCAGACCCGCGCCGCCCTGCTGATTGGTGTGGACCTCGGCCCCAATCTGTCGGTGACCGGCTCGCTGGCGACCATGCTCTGGTTGGTGGCGCTGCGTCGCGAAGGCGAGCACGTCAGTGCACTGACCTTCCTGCGCCTGGGCATCCTGGTGATGCCGCCGGCCTTGCTTGCCGCGCTCTGGCTTCTGTAGTCACGTCGTTGCCGCATTGTGTTGGCCGACGTGACTACAACCAATGGCACAGGAAGCCAGCGCCGTTTGCGCGCTACGTTGGACCAAATGGAATGGAAGGACCGCGTATGAAGCGTCTGTTTTTCTCGATGGCGTTGTTGCTGATGGCTGGAATGGCTGGCGCAGCGACGAAGGCAGTGAACGGAAAAACCACCGTCATCGTGCTGGGCGTCGACCACGCCGCCCAGCTGGTGGCGCGCAACGACCGCCCCGCCCTGCTTGCCGCGTTCCTGGCACATGCCAAGCCCGATGCCATCTGCATCGAGCGCTCGCCCGAGGCCTTCGCACGCAACGACTATTACGAATTCACCTACGAAGTCCAGGACGTCGTAGTCCCCTTCGCCCGGCGCAACGGCATCGACCTGTGCCCCATCGACTGGGAGCCGCCGGTGGAAGACGCCCGGCTCGGGTTCGGCCTGGACCTGGGCGCAGCGCCGGAACTGCGCCCCGCCAGCGGATTCCAGCAGTTCCTTTCGTTCCCGTCCCCGAGCCATCTCACGCGGGATCTTTTCCACGCCGACGAAGCAAAGAACGTGGCGCGCATCGCGCAGTGGGCCGCGACCCCGGCCAAGCGCGCCACCGATGATCTGCCGCGCAGGCTGTATCTCTATCGTACGTACCTGCAGGCTCAGCGGGTGGCCGCGGCGGCGAAGGCACACCCGGGTGGCACGGTGGTGGTGGTGGTCGGCGAGTTCCACAAGCGCGATATCGACGCGATCCTGGCCGATGCCGAAGACGTGCGCGTCGTCCAGCCGTCCAGCCTCGGCAAACCCACCGAGACGCAGGTGCGCCAGCAGGAGCGCCGTGACTATCGCGTGGCTGTCGCCAGCTTCAATCTCCTGGGCGTCCAATCCGCCACCGGCAACATCGATCGCGCATTCGTCCGGGAGACCGTGCAGGCACTCAAGGCCGAACAGGACTCGCCCGAGGCCAAGCTGATGGAAACACGCCTGGATCTGCTCGAAGAGCGCATCACGCCCATCATTGCGGTGGACCGCTATCGCGCCATCGCCGCAGACGCGGGCGATGCGCGCTTCACCTGGACCGGCGTCACCGACGCCGCACGCCTGGATTCCTACTTCGATCCCTTCGGCAACCTCACCGTGCGCCAACGGGCCCTGCTCGAAACGGCGCGGGAGCTGCACCGTGCCGGGCGTGGCGCGGAAGCGGCCGCGATACAGCAGGCCCTCGGCAGCGAACTCGGCGACCGAAAGAAGGCCCAGCTTGCCGGCTACTGGGAACGCTACATCGTCCAACCGGCGTCGCCGTAAGTCGCCAGCGCCAATGGCTTCCTGCAGGGGGACGCTCGCGGTGGCGACAGGCGGGTGAAGCGGTTGACGCTTCGAACTTCAAAACGTCGGCAGGACGCGGTAAGCATATAAAAGGMCTATGACATTGATATACGCCGAATATCAAGCAAGGCCTCATTGACGATAAATGTGAATCGTCAATGAATATTTCTGTGACCGTCACCGCATTTGCAACTAATTGCATGTTGTCCGATTGACCCCCTGCCTACCGTTGCGACCTCGCCCTTCCTGGCATGTCAATGCCGACACTACGAGGTTGCACACGATGAAGTCTGACGTCTCCGTAC
>NZ_JBFULB010000441.1:0-2566 GCF_056400545.1 Stenotrophomonas sp. P5_A8
CCGCTGAGCAGGCGGAGTTTGCCTTTGAGCAATCGCAGGTTGTCATGGCGTTGGTTCCCATATCAACCCTGCTATCGCTGTCAGCTGATTATGATGCGTCGCGCTTAGCTGAAATTCTGGGGAAGGTCTACGAGGTCCTTGGCGGCTTCATTCATCAGCATGACGATTTGGATCAGGCGCTGGCAAGGTTCCTAGACGAAGGTTCGGTCCGAGTCATGACGATCCACAAATGCAAAGGTATGGAGTTTGAGTGCGTAATCTTACCCTGCACCGAGCTTGAGACTTGGTGGAGCAAGGACGGTCAGGACGAAAACAGAAACGCGTATTTCGTCGGTGTTAGTCGAGCCAAGCAGAACTTGGTAGTGACGTATGCGGATCGAAGGAGTGCGCCTGATGGGGCGAGCCAGCATTGGAACCAGGGGCGGCGTCCTCAGGCTGAATTTGTTGGGTATGTGCTAGATGGCGCACTTCCTCTGTAATATCCGAGTTAATTCGCTACGGAAGATGAGTGTGCAGTGGCCTTGACGATTGCTCGAACTGCCCTATCTTGAAAAGAGGGTAGATATGAAAAAGACATTTCAGCAGAGGATTAGGAAGTCCATTCAGGCCAATGATGCGGTGGCCGCTGCCCACCTGTGTCGGGCACAGCCTGATGTCGATGAGGCCGCTCGTGAAGCCATCTTGGAGGCTATTAGGCTTGATCAAGATGCAATCATTGATGTCCTTTTACCCTTGTTGACAGCATCTTGGAAGCAAGAGCCCTTGAAGACAGCAGCCAAGCTCGGCAAAGTTGACTTGGTAAGAATGCTGATGCCGTATTGTGATTCCGAAGATGACGCCGCGCTTTGCCTAGCGGCCAGGCATGGCCACCTCGAATGCGTCCAACTGCTTATCAGGTCATGTAACCCCTTTCAGCGTGACTCGCAGGCATTGTACGAGGCATCACTCCATGGCCATCCTGATGTCGTCTTTCATCTGATTTTAGGTTCGGATGCAAAGGCTAGGAATAGTCGAGCATTGATCGCGGCTTGCCGGGAGGGGCACTTGGAAGTGGTCAAGCACCTGTTGCCATTTTCATCAAAAATTCAGTGCGCACAGTATGGCTTCTCGGCTGCCGCAGAGAATAACCATGTTGAGGTGATTGATTACTTGATAGGGGCTGGACTCCCCGATCCGGAAGACACCTACTCAATGGGTCTTAATGTCGCTGCTGCCAAGGGGCATGAGAGCCTTGTGCGGAAGCTACTGTGGGCAATTGTCAAAACGGGGCATGCTCCGCGCGACTTTGGATACAAGGCCATGCTCGCTGCGGCAACCATTGGTCATGCAGAGATCGTCAAGTCGCTCTTGGAGTTTGCACACAAAACAGCGGATCCGGAGCTCGGATTGTATATTGCACTCCAGAATTGTCATGATGAAATGGTGGATGTTTTGGTTCCCCGAGCCAACTTGGATCTTGTGCGGGAATTGATATCGGATAAGGAGACCTATGCCAAGCTAGATGAGTCGATTGCCAAGGCTGCTGCTCTCAAGGAGCGTCGAGAGCTCGATTCCAACGAGTATGGGAGAGCTCGCGAGCAAGCGAAGGTCTCTACCCCCGCGATCCGCCAAATGACCCGTCCCCCTCGACTTTGAGAGTATTGCCTTTGCGTCCAGAAGCCGTGCGCCGATTCACAGCGCCACATAGGTAGTGTTCTCGGCTTTCCTACCATCGGGGTCTTCCCATGACACCAGCGCATTGTAGGCCGTAGGACTTCCAATATAGATGGCGGCGAACAGGGAAATTGAAGAGCCTGGTTCCAACACGGGGGCAGGGAACTTCGAGTCGTAGTCTGTGCCTGCAATAGGATCGTGCTCATCCTTCCCTGTGAGGATCTTGACCTGAACATTTCGAGCCTGTGCCGATCCAACATTTGTAACCCGGAAGCGATAGTGTTTATTGTCGCGGTAAAGATCGAGCTTCACGTGTGCGCCGCCTTTGCCCTTCTCGCTAGCCAGCAATAGTTCGAGCTGCTTCTCGTGTAGTGCTGCGGTGGCGACGTTCTGGCGGTGTTGCGCGCTTTCCAACTGATCCATTCGCTTTCGCTGACTGCTTTGGCGCACGAGCGCCAATACGGCTGGCACTATTGCGAGCAATGCGATTAGGAGCGTTAGAACTTCCACATTGCTCATGAACGATTCCTTGTCTATGAATGCGCGCCGCTTAGTTGGCGCTTCGCTTAAGGATACATCTTTGCCTCCTCGCTCAACCGTTCTTTGAACTGTCCGCGCACGTAGGTTGGTAGAGCCACTGACGGCTGATACTGCTCCAACGCTTCAACTTGGATCCTCCGTACATTGGCCGCTGACTTGTGCACGTAGTTCTCTTGGAGCACGGGCGCTCTCTTGTTGAGCGAATGACCTGTGATCAAGGCGATATGCTCGACTCGCACGCCCTTGGCATCCAGTTCAGTGGCAAGCGTATGGCGGAAGGCATGGGAGCCAATGCCTTTTCCGAAGCCTAGCTCTTTCATATATTTGCCGAACTGATTGACGAATCCTTGGCTATAGCGGCCGTTGGGCTCTC
>NZ_JBFULB010000442.1:0-2560 GCF_056400545.1 Stenotrophomonas sp. P5_A8
GCTGCGTGAAGCGTGCAATGGTATCGGCTCGGATCGGCTCGGCTCCGCAGAAGGCCACCTCCCAACAGGAAAGATCCAGCCCCTCAAGATCGTGCTCGGTCACTGCTTCTGCGGCGAGTTCATACAGGAAGTTGGGTCCGCCGCTGGTGGTGATCCGCAGCGAGGCAATCAACCCAAGCCAACGCTCTGGAAACTGGACCAGCTCCGCGGGCGGCACGAAGCTGGTGGTGCATCCCACATATACCGACTGCAGCACCCCGCCCACCAGGCCCATATCATGAAACAACGGCAGGCCGATAAGAATATTGGAGCGTTCCGAGGTGCCCATCGAAACGCGAATCGATTCACTGTTGTCGGCCAGATTGGCATGGCTCACCGCCACCCCTTTGGGGTCGCCAGTGGAGCCGGACGTGTACTGCAGGAAGGCAAGCTGCGCACCGTCAGTGGACCCCAGCACATCGCACTGGTCGCCATCAACGGGTACCGGCGCACTGCGCATATCCACCACATCCAATGCATGCTCCAACCCTGCAGCGGCCTGCAGCGCGTCATCGCCGTCGCAGACCATGGCCGACGCACCTGCATCGCGTGCCAGCAAGTACAAGCGGTCCGCCAGGTTCTTCCTGCGCGGCGGTGCTGTCGGAACCGCTACCGCACCGGCTAGCAGGCAGGCATGGAAGGCGACAACGAAGTGGTGCTCACTACGGCACACAAGCAGTACCCGTTCCCCTCTCCAGCCACGGCTTTGGAACTTTCGTGCCAGCGTGGTCGCTGCACGTACGAGCTCCCCATACGTCAACGTATGAGGAGTCGATACCCCCTGGATGAAACGATAAGCGACCCGCTCTGGTTGCTCGCGTCCGTGACGTAGCAGTAATTCGGGAAGAAACGTCATCTCAGTCGGCTCCGCGAAACGCGGCCGAAACGATGTCGCTCAGCACGCCTGCCGCGGTTATTTCGACACCCGCACCCGGTCCGCCAAGCGAGAGCGGCACCGTGTCCTGCAGTTCGGTGTGGATCACGATCCGGTTCTCCCCCGGAAGCATCTGGGCGTAGCTTGAGCTGGCAGAAACGCTCTGCAGGCCAATGCGTCCCCCATGGCGATCCACCTGCGCCATCACCACCAGACGCTCGGCGCGCGCCTCGGCTTCAGCCACCCGCTTCGCCCACGCTGCATCGTCTCCGCGCAGGCTGTCCACCAACAGCGGAATCTCGATGTGGTCGGATTCGGTCAGCGGCGATATAACAAGATCTTCCAACTCAAGCATGAAACCGGCTTCGCGAGCGAGCACCAGCAGCTTGCGACTCAGATCCACCGCACKCAGATCCTCAAGTGGGTTGGGCTCGGTATAGCCCATCTGCCTGGCGTTCTCGACCGCCGTGGAGAACGGGCACCCCTCGTGCAGCCGGTGCAGGATGTAGCTCAACGAGCCCGAAAGCACACCCTGGATGGAGGTGGCCTGCTCGCCACGCAGGCGCAGGTCACGCAATGGGCCAAGCAGCGGTATGGCGGCGCCTACCGTGGTCTCGTAGCAGTACGGAACGCGGTTTTCGCGTGAGAGCCGCTGCAACTCCCGGTAACTGTGCAGGTCACGAGCATTGGCCCGCTTGTTCGCCGCCACCACGCCAATGGAAGCAGCCAGTAGTGGCATGTAGAGGTCCGCGATCTCATCGCTCGCTGTACAGTCGATCACCATGGGGCGGTGCGCGCTGCCGCCGCGCAGATACTCCAGCAGCTGCGCCTGATCACCAGGCTTGCGCATCTGCATGTCCACTTCAATGTGCGCAGACGCCAGACCATCCTCATCGAACGCCAGGCCACGCCGGTCAAAGGCAGCGATCAGACGAAGATCCAGACCTTCGCCGCGAAGCGACGCAGCCTGCCTTGCCAGCTGCCGCCTAAACGCGCTGCCAACCTGGCCGCGGGCACCGATCAGCACGAGATCAACGCGATTTATGCGGTCTTCCCGGCATTCAGGCGCGACTGGAACGGCGGAAGCCTCAACATTCATGCGACATATCCTTCGGCGATTGTTTCTCCGGCGCGGCGGCGCTGGACCTCATGAAAACGCGTCAAGTGCGGCTCCAGCATTGCCGCGTCAATAAGAAAGCCGTCATGCCCTTGTTCGGAGTCGATCTCCACGTACTTAGCCTGCGACAACCCCTCGGCTATTTCGCGCTGTTCAGAAGGAGGATAGAGCCAGTCGCTACTGATGGAGATGACGATGGCCGGCTGACGGATGCCATTCAAGGCCGCCTCCACACCGCCACGTTTCCACCCGATGTCATGGCGGTCCATTGCATCGATCAGCGACAGGTACACATTTGCGTCGAATCGCCCGACGAAGTGCCTGCCATGGTGATGCAGCCACTCACGCACCGAATCGCTGCTGTGCCCCTCCTTACCGGACTGCGGCGCGACTGCCACGCCTGCGTGCCGCTGCTCGAACATCCGAGCGGACCGGTAGGTCATCATGGCGATGGCACGTGCTGCGCCCAGACCGGCAATCGGCGGCGCCTGGTCGGCGTAGTCACCCGCAAGAAAGGCGGGGTCTGAATG
>NZ_JBFULB010000443.1:0-2544 GCF_056400545.1 Stenotrophomonas sp. P5_A8
CGAGCAGAAGCTGGGCATCGTGGTGCTGACCAACCAGGAAGTGGGCGCCGCGTTCAATGCGATCACCATGGACGTGCTCGATGCGTACCTGCAGACGCCACCCACCGACTGGGTCGAGGCGTATGCGGCGGCGGTGGCCAAGGCGCAGGACAAGGCCGATGAAAGCTGGGCAACGCATCAGGCGGCGCGCGATGCCAAAAGCAAACCGTCGCTGCCGTTGGCGCGTTACGCCGGCGGTTACCGCGATGCATGGTATGGCGATGTGTTCGTGGAACGCGACGGCGGCAAACTGCGCCTGCGGTTCGGCAAGACCGCCCAGCTGGTCGGCACGCTGGAACACYGGCAGCACGACACCTTCATCGTGCGCTGGGACGACCGCTCGCTCAACGCCGATGCGTTCGTCAACTTCAGCCTGGATCCGGATGGCAAGGTGCGCGACATGCGCATGCAGGCGATCTCGTCGTTGACCGATTTCAGCTTCGATTTCCAGGACTTGTTGTTCGTCCCGATCGTGGCCGACGCCAAGGGCTGAATACCGCCACCGGCCTGTGATGGAGGCGCGAGTAAAAACACAGGCCGTGGTGGGATAATCGCGGCCTGTCATGTTTTGGGTGCACTGCGATGYTCCGCTGGTTCGAGTCGCTGATTCCGGTGTTTCCGCCCCTCGACGGCCGCATGCCGCCGCGCGGGGTGGTGCCGTTCTACATCCACTATCTGCGCCCGGTGTGGCCGGTGCTGCTGGCCACGTTGATCGCCGGCCTGCTGCTGGCGCTGGTGGAAGTGGCGATGTTCGATTTCCTTGGCCGCATCGTGGACATGGTCGCCGAGCAGCCCGGCAGCGGCTTCTTCGCCCGCCATGCCAACACGCTGTTGTGGATGGCCGRCATCACCCTGATCGCGCGGCCGCTGCTGGTGTCGCTGCACAGCCTGCTGGTCAACCAGGCCATCGTGCCGGGGCTGAGCAACCGCTCGCGCTGGCTGATGCACAACTACGTGGTTCGGCAGAGCCTGAGTTTCTTCCAGAACGACTTCGCCGGCAGCATGGCCAACCGGGTCATGCAGACCGGTACGTCACTGCGTGAATCGGCGGTGCAGATGGTCGATTCGCTCTGGTACATCATCGTCTACACCGGCACCGCGCTGTACCTGTTCGCGCAGGCCGACTGGCGCCTGATGATTCCGCTGGGGCTGTGGATGGCCGCCTACGCGGTGATCATGGGGTACTTCGTACCGCGCGCGAAACAGCGGGCGTGGATCGCTTCGGAAGCACGTTCAAAGGCGATGGGCCGTATCGTCGATGGCTACACCAACATTCCCACGCTGAAGCTGTTCGCCCATGGCGGGCATGAGCAGGCCTACGTGGCTGAATCGATCCAGGACCTGGCGGTCAAGCATCGTGGCCAGACCCGGGTCACCACCGGGCTGGAAGTCACCATCGCCATCGTCAACGGCTTTCTGATCGTGGGCACCTGTGGGCTGGCACTGTGGCTGTGGAACGGCGGCCACATCAGCGTCGGCGCGATCACCCTGGCCACCGGTCTGGTGATTCGCATCCACAACATGTCCGGCTGGATCATGTGGACCATCAATGGCATCTTCGAGGACATCGGCACGGTGCAGGATGGCATCACCACGATCTCCCAGCCGCTGACCGTGCAGGACCGTGCTGATGCGGTGCCGCTGGAGGTCGCACGGGGCGGGGTGCATTTCGACGATATCCATTTCCACTACGGCAAGGCCGGTGGGGTGATGGCCGGGCTCAACCTGGACGTGAAGCCGGGCGAGAAGATCGGCCTGGTCGGTCCGTCGGGCGCGGGCAAGTCGACCCTGGTCAATGTGCTGCTGCGTCTGTACGACCTGGAAAGCGGGCATATCCGCATCGATGGCCAGGACATCGCCGCCGTGACCCAGGAGAGCCTGCGTCGGCAGATCGGGGTGGTTACCCAGGACACGTCGCTGCTGCACCGCTCGATCCGCGACAACCTGCTGTATGGCCGGCCGGATGCGACCGAGGCGCAGTTGCGCAGCGCGGTGGCCAAGGCGCGCGCGGAGGCGTTCATCGAGACGCTGCGCGACGGCGAAGGGCGTACCGGCTACGACGCGCATGTGGGCGAGCGCGGGGTCAAGCTGTCCGGTGGCCAGCGCCAGCGTATCGCCATCGCCCGGGTGCTGCTGAAGGACGCGCCGATCCTGGTGCTGGACGAGGCGACCTCGGCGCTGGATTCGGAAGTGGAAGCGGCCATCCAGGACAACCTGGACGAATTGATGGCCGGCAAGACGGTGATCGCGATCGCGCACCGCTTGTCGACCATCGCGCGCATGGACCGGTTGGTGGTGATGGACCAGGGCCGGATCGTGGAGACCGGTACACACGCCGAACTGGTGGCCGCCGGTGGTCTGTATGCGCGCTTGTGGGCGCGGCAGACCGGTGGATTCGTGGCGGCCGACGCGTAGGGCCGGGGGGCGGTGGGCCAGGCGCTGGGCGCCCATGCCCTTTCCGGCGAATGTCCTCCGGCGTCGGCCTGTTGCCGACACCTCCCCCTT
>NZ_JBFULB010000444.1:0-2524 GCF_056400545.1 Stenotrophomonas sp. P5_A8
CTGCTGACCGCACCGATGATGAAGGTGTTCCGCAAGGTGCTGCCGCCGCTGTCGCAGACCGAGCGCATCGCGCTGGAAACCGGCTCCTGCTGACCGCACCGATGATGAAGGTGTTCCGCAAGGTGCTGCCGCCGCTGTCGCAGACCGAGCGCATCGCGCTGGAAACCGGCTCGGTCGGCTTCGAAGGCCAGCTGTTCACCGGTGACCCGGACTGGAACATCCTGCTGAACTACCCCAAGCCGCAGCTCACCGCCGAAGAACAGGCCTTCCTCGATGGCCCGGTCGAAGCGCTGTGCAAGATGGTCAATGACTGGGAAATCACCCACGTTTACGCCGACCTGCCGCCGGAACTGTGGAGCTTCATCAAGAAGAACAAGTTCTTCGGCATGATCATTCCGAAGGAATACGGCGGCCTGGGCTTCAGCGCGCTGGCCCACCACAAGGTGATCCAGAAGCTGGCCTCGGTGTCGAGCGTGGTCAGCTCCACCGTCGGCGTGCCCAACTCGCTCGGCCCGGGCGAACTGCTCAACCACTACGGCACCCAGGCGCAGAAGGACCAGTACCTGCCACGCCTGGCCGATGGCCGCGAAGTGCCCTGCTTCGGCCTGACCGGTCCGTTTGCCGGCTCGGACGCCACCTCGATCCCCGATTACGGCATCGTCTGCAAGGGCGAGTGGAACGGCGAGCAGGTGCTCGGCGTCAAGCTCACCTTCGACAAGCGCTACATCACCCTGGCCCCGGTGGCCACGCTGATCGGCCTGGCCTTCCGCATGTACGACCCGGACGGGTTGATCGGCACCACCCGCGATATCGGCATCACCCTGGCGCTGCTGCCGCGTGAGACCGCCGGCGTGGAAATCGGCCGCCGCCACTTCCCGCTCAACTCGACCTTCCAGAACGGCCCGATCCGCGGCAAGGACGTGTTCATTCCGCTCACCCAGCTGATCGGCGGCGCCGAGAAGGCCGGCAAGGGCTGGAACATGCTCAACGAGTGCCTGGCCGTGGGCCGCTCGATCACCCTGCCCTCCACCGCCAGTGGCGGCGCGAAGGCCGGTGCGGTGGTGACCGGTGCCTATGCGCGCATCCGCAAGCAGTTCGGCCTGTCGGTCGGGCGCTTCGAAGGCGTGGAAGAAGCACTGGCCCGCATCGGCGGCAAGGCGTACGCGATCAGCGCGCTGTGCCAGGCCACCGCGGCTGCGGTGGACCGCGGCGATGTGCCGTCGGTGCCCTCGGCGATCGCCAAGTACCACTGCACCACCATGAGCCGTGAAGTCATCTCGGACATGATGGATGTGATCGGCGGCAAGGGCATCATCCTGGGGCCGCGCAACTTCGCCGGCCGCAGCTGGCAGGCCGCGCCGATCGCGATCACGGTGGAGGGCGCCAACATCATGACCCGCAGCCTGCTGATCTTCGGCCAGGGTGCGATCCTCTGCCACCCGTGGGTGCTGAAGGAAATGAAGGCCGCGCAGGACCCGGACACCAAGGCCGGCCTGCAGGAATTCGACCGCAGCCTGTTCGGGCATATCCGCTTCGGCATTTCCAACGCCGTGCGTTCGTTCTGGTTCGGCCTGACCGGCGCGCGTATCGGTGCCGCCCCGGGCGACGCCTACACCCGCCGTTACTTCCGCAAACTCGACCGGTATTCGGCCAACCTGGCGCTGATGGCCGACATCTCGATGATGACGCTGGGCGGCAAGCTGAAGTTCAAGGAATCGCTGTCCGGTCGTCTGGGCGATGTGCTGAGCCACATCTACATGACCAGCGCGATGCTCAAGCGTTACCACGACGAAGGGGCACCGGCGGCCGACCAGCCGCTGCTGGCCTGGGCCTTCCATGACAGCGTGCACAAGATCGAAGAGTCGTTGTCCGGTGCCCTGCGCAACTTCCCGATCCGTCCGATCGGCTGGCTGATGTGGCTGCTGATCTTCCCGTTCGGCCGTCGTGCCGAGGCGCCGGGCGACCGGCTGGGCCACCGCGTGGCCGCACTGCTGATGGCGCCCAACGAAGCGCGTGATCGCCTGGCCAACGGCGTGTTCCTGACCCCGTGCGAGAACAACCCGGGTGGCCGCATCAACAGCTACCTGTCCAAGGCGATCATGGCCGAGCCGGTGGAGCGCAAGTTCATCAAGGCGGTCAAGACCAAGGGTATCGAGGCGCTGGACTTCCACTCCCAGCTGGACGAAGCCGTGGCCGAGGGCGTGATCACCCAGGACGAGCGCACGCTGCTGGAAGAGCTGCGCACGCTGACCCTGGAAACCATCACCGTGGACGATTTCGATCCGCACGAGCTGCGTTCGGCCGGGTATTACGACCGCGAACGCAAGGATCAGCAGTCGCAGGAAGCGGCGTGATCCAGGCAGCGGCATAAACGAAAACGGCGGACTTCGGTCCGCCGTTTTTTTTTCGTTTTATCCAAGCACACGGACATGCCATATCTGAAAGCCCGTGCGCTGGGCAGAGGTGCGCGGGTTTGCGGGACACGCTGCAAGTACGTCCCTGTAAGCTCGCGTGCGCCATGGAG
>NZ_JBFULB010000445.1:0-2518 GCF_056400545.1 Stenotrophomonas sp. P5_A8
GCGTGGCAGAAGGGGAAGGTCATCCAGATCGAGGACCCGACCGCTGCTCATGCTCACGCTGGCAAGGAAAACCCCGAGGCGCCGTCGGACCCGGATGCTAATGCAACGTCTACGGGAACTCCCCAAAAGTAGGGTGAAACGCCTTCAGGACTGAGACTTTCGGAATATGGACGGATCACGCGGCGCTCGCATTGCTTTCGCGGTCGGTTGATCGGTGCGGGACGATCCTTCAGGTCCCAGTTAACCTTTTGGAACGCTCGCCCATGAAACGGACCCTCGTATGCGCCGCCCTGCTCACGACGTTAGCGTGGCCGGCCCTTGCTCAGCAGGGCGACGGGACGGATGTCCCCGCCCGGGTCAATACGTTCAAACCCGACAAGGTTCCGGCGACCGACGAGCGCATCGCCGGCCTAAAGGTGCCCCAAGGCTTCGAGGCAAAAGCCTTCGCCAAGGAACTTCAGAACATCCGCATCATTGCCGTGGCGCCCAGCGGCGACATTTACGTTTCCCGCCGTGACCAAGGGGACGTGTTGTTGCTAAAGGACGCCAACGAGGATGGAGTCTTGGATGAAGCCCCGCGGACCGTGGCCCACCGTCCGAGTGTCCATGGATTGGCCATCGGCGACGGCCACCTCTACATGGCCACGGCGACCGAAGTGTTCCGGGCGCCTCTCAACCCCGATGGGTCTTTGGGAGCCATTGAGCGAATCATCAATGATCTCCCGGACGGCGGGCAGCACCCCAACCGGACGTTGGCGTTCGGCCCTGACGGCATGCTGTATATCAGCGTGGGTTCCTCGTGCAACGCCTGCAATGAATCCAATCCTGAGCACGCGACCGTGTTGCGCGCCTCGCCGGACGGCAAGAGCCGCACGATCTTTGCGAGTGGACTGCGCAACACCTTGGGCTTCGCTTGGGATCCGAAGACCGGCGAACTGTGGGGGATGGATCACGGCATTGATTTCCTTGGCGACGACGTGCAACCGGAGGAACTCAACCACATCGTCAAAGGCAAGCAGTATGGTTGGCCGCATATCTGGGGCAAGGATGGGCAGAATCCACAGAGCACACCTCCTGGGGAAATCACGACGGCCCAGTGGGCTCAGATGAGCGAACCCATGGTCTTGGGCTATACCGCGCATGCGGCCCCCATGCAGCTGGTCTTCTACACGGGTAACCAGTATCCCGCCGGCTTCCGAGGCGACGCGTTCGTCACCATGCGGGGGTCATGGAATCGGAAGCCGGCCTCGGGCTATGAGGTGGTGCGGATTCGGTTCCGCAACGGGCAGCCGACCGCATTCGAGCCGTTCCTCAGCGGATTCCTGACCGATGAAGGCCGGACCCATTTCGCACGCCCAGTGGGCTTGGCTGTCACGCGGGGCGGGGCACTCTTGGTGGGTGACGACGCCAACGGCGTTATTTACCGCGTGAGCTACAGCGCTGGAARGGCCACCCCTGCTGCCCCCGCTGCTCCCCCGGCGCAGTCCCTTGAAAAGCAGGTGGCGACCGGAAACGGCGTCCCGTTAGCCCTCGATCGCGTGGCGCAGGCCCCCGAGGTTGCCGTCCGGTCCCCGGCCTTCCAAGCCGGTCAGGCGCTCTCCTCTCGATTCAGCGCGTATCACGAAGGGCTGTCGCCGCCGCTGATGTGGGATGCAGTGCAGAAAGCGGTGACCTACGTGGTGATTGTCGAGGACCCGGACTCCACGCCCATCAAGCCGTTCGTGCATTGGGTCGCTTGGAACATCCCCGCATCCGTGACCAGCTTGCCGGAGGGCGTCCAAGTCCAGCCCCGGCTGACCAACCCCGCAGGGCTCCTCCAAGGCGCAACCAGCCGCGGTTCCGTCGGCTACTACGGGCCCAGGCCCCCGGTGGGCGACCCGCCACACCACTATCACTTCCAGGTGCTGGCGCTGGACAAGAGACTCGACGTTCGTCCGGGCGCGACGCGGGATGAGGTCCTTAAGGCCGCGGCGGGCCACGTCTTGGCAAAAGGCGTCATCGTGGGCACGTATCAACAGAGCGATGCGCCGCTGAAGTGAGACACCCGCGATAGCCCTTCGGCATGCGCCCCATTGGGCGGAAATCCAATGGGGCGCGATGAGCCAGGGAAAAGACAGCGCTTCGCGATATCATAGGACCATGAGCAGTTCATCCCCAGATACCGGTGCGCCCAGACTTCTGGGCTTCGACGTCCCTGATCTACAGGAAAACGTTGATCAAACGGAAGACGAGGCGATCATTGCCATGCTGGACGTGGCACCGCATCCCAGCTGGCTTGCCCTGTTCGACGCGCGTATTGATGCGTTGAAGAACGACTTGGGCGTGGCCGGGGTGGAGGTCGACGGCCCCTCCATCCGCTTCTATGGCTCCATTTCAGACGGCAGGCGATTGGCGACCGCGGTAGCGTCGCTGATCAACGACGTGACGTTGGACTACCGAGCCCAATCCAGTGCAAACCGTGGACCCTCGGGTCCGGCAAATCCAGTCTAGGCGACCACCTGCGCAAGCAACGCCGGCC
>NZ_JBFULB010000446.1:0-2509 GCF_056400545.1 Stenotrophomonas sp. P5_A8
GTGAAGGTCCCCGAGGCCGAGCTGACCCAGATCGCCAATGGTGCGATCGAGCAGAACATCAATACGCTGCGCAACCGCGTCAACCAGCTGGGCGTGGCCGAGCCGATCATCCAGCGCCAGGGTGCCGACCGCGTGGTCGTGCAGCTGCCGGGCGTGCAGGACACCGCTGAAGCCAAGCGCATGATCGGTGCCACCGCGACGCTGGAATACCGCGCCGTGGTCGAGGGCAACGCGCAGGACGCGATCGCCAGCGGCCGCATTCCGCCGGAAGCCAAGGTCTACCAGCGCCGTGACAACGGCGGTCCGGTGCTGCTCAACAAGCGAGTGATCGTCACCGGTGACCAGATGGTCGCCGCGCAGGCCACCACCGATCAGAACGGTTCGGCGGCAGTCAGCGTGACGTTGAACAACGTCGGCGGCCAGCGCATGTTCGACTTCACCAGCGCCAACGTGAACAAGCCGATGGCGGTGGTCTACACCGAGCGCATCCCGACCGTGAACATGGTCGATGGCAAGGAAGTGCGCAGCTTCCGGGTCAAGGAGGAAGTGATCTCCGTGGCCAACATCAACGGTGTGTTCGGCAAGAACTTCCAGACCACCGGTCTGGAAAAGAAGGAAGCCGAAGACCTGGCCAAGCTGCTGAAGTCCGGTTCGCTGGCAGCGCCGATGGACTTCGTCGAAGAGCGCGTGGTCGGCCCGAGCCTGGGCGCGGAGAACGTCAAGAACGGCATTACCGCGGTGGTCTACGCGTTCATGTTCACCCTGGTGTTCTTCAGCATCTACTACCGCATGTTCGGCGTGATCACCTCGCTGGCGATGCTGTTCAACCTGCTGATCGTGGTCGCGGTGATGTCTATGTTCGGTGCCACCATGACCCTGCCGGGCTTTGCCGGCCTGGCGTTGTCGGTGGGCCTGTCGGTCGACGCCAACGTGCTGATCAACGAGCGTATCCGCGAAGAGCTGCGTGCCGGCATGCCGGGCAAGACCGCGATCGTGACCGGTTACGAGCGTGCCAGCGGCACCATCCTCGACGCCAACCTGACTGGGTTGATCGTCGGCGTGGCCCTGTATGCGTTTGGTACGGGCCCGCTGAAGGGCTTCGCACTGACCATGATCATCGGCATCTTCGCTTCGATGTTCACGGCAATCACCGTATCGCGCGCCTTGGCGACGCTGATCTACGGCCGCCGCAAGAAGCTCCAGAACGTGGCCATCTGACGGGACGACACGCACAATGAAACTGTTTCCGCTGCACATCCTCCCGAACGACACCAAGATCGATTTCATGCGGTGGCGTCATGCCGCGATGGTCGTGACCCTGCTGCTGTTCGTGGGTTCGATCGCGTTGATCGCGACCAAGGGCTTCAACTACGCGCTGGACTTCACCGGCGGTACGCTGATCGAGGCCCGCTTCGAGCGCAAGGTTGACGTTGAAGACGTCCGCGCCAAGCTCGAGGGCAATGGCTTTGAAGGCGCACAGGTGCAGAGTTTCGGTGGCAACACCGATCTGCTGATCCGCCTGGCACCGCAGGGCGAACACGCACCGGGCACCGGCAATTCGGCCAGTGACCAGCGCACCGCCGCGGCGGTGGTGAAGGCCATTTCCACCGGCGACAACAAGGCAACGGTGCTGCGCAACGAGTTCGTGGGCCCACAGGTCGGCAAGGACCTGGCGATGAACGGTCTGTACGCCACGCTGTTCATGCTGGTGGGCTTCCTGATCTACATCGCGTTCCGCTTCGAGTGGAAGTTCGCCATCACGGCAAGCATCGTGGCGCTGTTCGATCTGCTGGTGACGGTAGCCTACATTTCGGCGATCGGTCGCGAGTTCGACCTGACGGTGCTGGCCGGTCTGCTGTCGGTGATGGGCTTTGCCATCAACGACATCATCGTGGTGTTCGACCGCGTCCGCGAAAACTTCCGCAGCCTGCGCGTGGAGCCGCTGGAGGTGTTGAACCGTTCGATCAACCAGACGCTGTCGCGTACGGTGATCACCGCGGTGATGTTCTTCCTGTCGGCACTGGCGCTGTACATGTACGGCGGTACGTCGATGGAAGGCCTGGCCGAAACCCACATGGTGGGCGCGGTGATCGTGGTGCTGTCCTCGATCCTGGTGGCCGTGCCGATGTTGACCATCGGTGCGCTGCGCGTGACCAAGCAGGACCTRCTGCCCAAGGCCAAGGACATCGAAGCGCTGGAGCGCCGTCCGTAAGTCATCGGTTGCACGCACTACCTGAGAAGCCGCGCCCTGCGCGGCTTTTCTTTTTTTGCAGCAGGCGAGGCAGCGCCAGGAGCGGCGTCTTTGCTCTGTGCGAGGGAGGACGGCGGCCAGCCCCGTGCAGGACACGCCGTAAACCCGTCCGTGGGGGCTCGCGGGCGCCATCCATGGCGCCCGAGGGTCCTGCACGGGGCTGGCCGCCATCCTCCAGACAGTTCTCCGTAACCGGCAACGGATCCAAGCCACGCCCTGTGTTGCGTGGCTACGCGGGCCTATCGCACGCATCAGCGC